>JAILBI010000170.1 GCA_024681175.1 Acholeplasmatales bacterium | reverse complement strand
TAATGAATTAATTTTTCATATTTATTTTTAGCATTATTAAATGAATTTAAAGATATAGAATATAATTCTAATGATGAAACTAAGCTTGTTGCATAAGATATGTAATATGTAGGTGAAGATACTACAACTCTTTTCCAATATGATTGTGGATCTGAGCCTAATAAATTTTTAATATTTTCATATCCACCCATTCTTTCACATACATCAAGCATAATATCATCAAACATATTAGCTGTTAAAGTATTAGGATCTTTTTCATATACATCTTGTTCAAATTGATCAACTAATGTACATAATAAAATAGTTTGTAGACAATCCTTTAATTTATAATTAACAATATTATTTATTGTATCTTCATCAAAATTTGATTCATTAGAAAAATAATTTAAAAATAATAATTCATCAGATTGTGAATGTGTTTCTGCAAGATCTAAAGATAATTCTGCTTCACCTTTAGAACTATAATAAAAATAATAATGACCAAATTCATGAACTACAGAAAATGTATCTTGATATTTAGGTCCAAAATACATTATAGGCTCATTAAATTTAGAACTAGGTAGGTATGTAGTAAATGCGCCTTGTTTAGAATTTTGTGATGATGAATCTGCAAAAACAAAATATCCTCTATTCCATAAATGGTTATAACAATCATTATATTTAGAAGACATATTTTCAGCATAAGATTTAAAATATTTTCTATATAATGTATGATTACCTTTTATAAATGATTTAAAATCATCATTTTCAAATAATTCATCCTTTGAAGGAATTCTTTCATTTATTTCTACTAATTTAGGATATACAATATCTTTTACATATCCTGCAAAAATATCAGCTTGAGTCTGATTATAATCTCTATTATGATCTTCAACATAGCCATAATCTACATAATTATTATAACCATATTCTAAAGCTAATAATTTATTTTGTTTTACAAATAAAACATATAAATCTCTTATTTGATTTTCTAAATTAGCTTTTTTTGTTTCATAATTAGGATCATCTTTAGATAAATTTTCATATTCTAAAATTATATCATCATAATCTGATTCTATATCTTGTAATTCATTTAATATTTCTTTTTCTTCTTCAGATTCAATATGAGGAATTAATTCATCTATTTCTTCTTCACTACGATCTTCAAATACAAAATCTTTAAAGCTTGAATTTCTTGCATTAGTTAAAAATAATCCATACCAATTATATACTTCAGATACTATATTTTGAAAATATCTATTTAATTCCTTAGAATCAGCATATTTAACACTATCAGTTGAATAATTTATATATTCAATTGTTCTATATGATGCAACATCATATAAAAAATTAATTATATATTCTATATCATCATTAATAATGGATTTATTACTATATGTAGGATTATCTTTTTCAATAATATCATCTATTTCATTCATATATCTTACTGCTTTATTATATTGTGAATTAGAATATGAATAAGTTAATGGTAATCCTTTACCATTTCTTTGTTCTTTATTAAGGTTTAAAAACCATGCACAAGAGCTTAAGGCAAATAAAAAAATAAATGATAATATAAATAAAAAATATTTTCTTTTCATTATTGCCTCCTTAATGTTATAAACATTAAGTATTATACCAAAAATAATGATTTATATCAATAAATCTAGGCATTATCATAATTTCACATATTATAAAAGACCCTTAAGAATTATCTTAAGGGTCATTTTTATTAATTTGAAGGAATGTTTTCAATAAATTGCTTCAATGTACCATCAAGGAAGCATTCCTTTAATGCAAATAAATATATTTCTTCTGAAATCATGACTGTCTTTCCTTCAAGGGCTAGTGCTGCACCTTCAAAGAATGGAATCATTTTATTTGCATCCATTTCATTTAATTTAGAAAAATTAATTACTAATGGATTACCATTTTTAAGCTCTAAGACTAAATCTCTTGCAAGATTATCATCATTAACCATTTCTTTAAAAATGATTTTATCCTTAGCTTTAATTTCTACTTCATTATTTTTCTTTTTAGAGAAAAGACCCATAATTAAGCCTCCTCATCTTCTTCATCTTCAAATTTATTAGATATATCTTTCTTTCTCTTAACAGGTAATACAGTAGCTCTTGTGTTTTGACGAACAAGGATTAATGTAGTATCTGCATATTCTTGTAAAAGATCCATCTTATCGTATGGACATGCAATCATAACCTGAAGTGGCATTGATGAAATGAAATTCATCATTGCTCTCATTCTGTTACCATCCATCTTATCGAATACCTCGTCGAATAATACAAGTCCGATAGGATCTGATTGAGAGAAACCATTTTGAGTATAAACACGTACAAATGAAGCAACAATAGCTACATAGAATGGAACCTGTGTTTCACCACCGGATTTTTCTCTAAATACCTTTGAATAATTCATTGTACCATCTTGGTTTTTAATTTGGATATCATAATCCATATATGTACGGTAATCAGTAAATTTATTGATTGCACCATTTGAATTTAGGTCATCAACTGATAATGAATCAAATAAATCATTGATTTGTTCATTATATTTAGATTGGAAATCATATGTTAATAATCCTTCATCCTTATTAACTAAATCTGAAGTAACCATATCATAGAATTCTGCATATTCAGCTGATCTTGGGAAGATAAATTCATATGTATCATTACCGAATTTGATATTAGATAATGTTTCATTAATCTTAGAGATTTCTTGTTCAGCTGTTAAGATATTATTTCTTAATTTAGCAATGAAATCTTCCTTAAATACAAGCTCGGCTTTTTCTCTTGCATCACGAACTTCTTTTTCATATGAAATAAGCTCTGACTTTTCTAATTTTTGTAATTCTTGGCTATATTTGCTCATTTCTGATAAGCCAGTTGCAAAATTAGATGCATAAGCATTAATATATTCAAATTGCTTCATAGCAAGTGAATCTAATAATGTTTGATAGCTCTTTTCGTATTGATCATATTCTAAATTATAATTTTGTAATGCTTTTGCAAATGAAGACTCAGCCATAATTCTATTATATTCAGCTTTAGCCTTTTCTGCGAAAATTGCATTATCGCCTTGAATATCCTTTAATTGCTTTTCAAGACCTGCAACAGCCTTTACATCATTATCAATTTGTTCTAATAATGTTTGAATTGTATTATCAATAGAACCGATTTCTTTTGATATATCCATCTTCTTTGCATCATTATCCTTAATTGTTAATGAAATCTTATTATAATCTTGTTCAAGCTCGTCTGGTGTTTCCTTGCTTGTTCTTTCTTTTTGTTTCTTTAAATCTTGTAATGCTTGCTTTTCTTTAGATAATTCTAAAGCATCATCAACATCATTGATTAATTGTCTTACATTTAATGAATCAATTAAAGAAGTTTCTCTTTGTAAAGCATCTTCTTTAGTATGTAATTCATTATATTTATTCTTAGCCTCTTTAGATCTAATTTCAAGATCAGCTAAAGATTGCTTTGCAGCATTCTTACCAATAAATGGCTTTGGAATATTAGGGTTCATTTGTGTAACTGCATATGAACGATAAATTAAATAATCATTTGTTACTGCAATTGAATAATTTTCAAGCTCTTCAGGCTTATCAACCATGATGACATTTCCACATAAGAAATTAACATAGCATCTTGCATCTTTATTTTCTGTTTCAATAATAGATGCTAATGAATTCTTTTCATAATCCTGGAATTTAGAAATCATCTTAGTGTTAACTAAACCGATACCATATAATCTATATCTAGATCTTACACGGTTAAAAATTTGAAGTGCATTATCAAAATATCTAGGCTCAACTATTAGCATGAATCTTCTATTAGCTAAGAATACTTCAACTGTATCAGCCCATTTTGGATTAGATATTTCAAGTAAATCTGATAAGATATGAACAGATACCTTGTAATTATAAATTCTTGATAATCCTTCTTCAATTTCATTTTTAACACCCATTACATCTGCAGGGTAATTTAATCTATTTTGTTGAGCATTTCTTTGATATTTAGTAATATCATTGATTTCATCAATTACTGATTGAATTTCACCATTAATTCTACCAAGCTCTTGGTTCTTTTTATTCTTTAGAATTTGGATTTGATTATAGAAATCAGTTAATCTAATCTTAGTATCTTCAACCTGCATTTGGTTAATTAATGTTACATTAATATTAGAGCCTACTGAATATAAATTTTCATTAGAAATCTTTCTTAATGTAATTAATGTATCTTTAAATTCAGATGCACGCTTTAAGAAATCCTTTTGATTATTTTCTAAAGCTTGAATATTATTCTTAGTTCTTTCAATTTCAGAATTAATATATTCTTCAGCTTTAAATTTATCATTAGTTCTAAGTAAGCTATATAATTCTCTTGATCTATCATTTAAAGCTTGATTTTCTTTTTCAATATCAGTTATTTGTTTTTCTTTAGTTTCCTTTTGAACCTTATTCTTATCAATTAAAGATTTAGATTTTCTAATTCTACCTTTAACATCTTCAATATCAAATAAGTGCTTTAAATATTCAATATAAGCTTTATCTTCATTAATCTTTTCAATTTCTTGATATACATTATCAATATCATGAAGCTTAGCTATCTTTTCTTGAGTTAATTTTAATTTAGCTTCTAAAGATTTAAATGCATGTACTGAGCCTTTAATTGCAGATACATCAATTTCTTTTTCTTCTAGAATGTTTTGATAAATAAATTCTTTAACATCAGAAATAGGCTTGAATGCTAAAGCTTTTGGAATTAAATGATAGAAATCCTCATTAATTGAACCAAAGGCAGTTCTAAAAGCTCTTTTAGCTTCCTTATTTGTTAAGAAATATTGGAAGAATGAATTATGCTTTCTAAAATCTACTGTACCATAAACTCTTTTTCTTGCCTTACCAGTTTTCTTATCTGGCTCTAATGGTTCAAAGAACATATCATCATTGATACCTTCTTCTGATTTATAAAATAATGATTTTACAGGAGTTAAATCACCAAATGCATCAATTACTGCACCTACTGTGAAATTAGTTCCTGTCTTTTCATCATGAAATTCAAGCGCGATATGACCTGTAATATCTCCATCACGAAGATATTCCTTGTCGTTTCTTCCAAGCTTACATTTTACATAACCTCTAAGGTCACGCTTAGATTTATCATTGGCTGCCATATTGAATTTTGTTTCACCTGCAGTTAATACATAAGTGATGGCATCCATGATAGTTGATTTACCTGTGGCGTTGGCACCTGTGATTAATGTATTACCTTCAAGGTTAATAGTTTCATCCCAAATATAATGCCAATTAACTAATTTAATTTTTACTAGCTTCTTCATCCTTAGTCTCCCCCGTTTTCTTTCTCATCCTGAGCAAGCTTTCTTAAAGTATTATATACTTCAGTTATATCTTCACTCTTAAGAGCTAATAAGATTGTAGGAAGTATTACAACCTTTGAAGATAATGTATTAAGATCACCTGTAATTTCAATTAAATTATATCTACGGAATAATCTTAAAGCTGAAATTAAATCAGTCTTATTAAGCTTCTTCTTAATTTCTAATAAATCATATTTATTATGAATATCTGAAATATCAATAACGATATTTTCATTTAATGTAGTTTCTTTCATCTTTTCATGATATAAAAGTCTTAAGATAATTAAGATGATAGATTCATCTCTCTTTAGCTTTAACATCATTGATGTAGGTGCACCCTTAAGCATTGCAGAGCCATTTGGTTGGTCAAGCTCAATTTCATAACCTAGGATTGTAAAAAATTCATCAAAAATATCTTTATAACTCATAAGAAAGTAATATGCTTCCTTGTTATCTCTTTTGTCTTTTGATAAATATGTTTGTGAAAGTAGCTTATTAGCTGTATCTTTAAATTGGTCCTTTTGACCTTGTGTCATTTTTTCTAAATTATCAAGCATATTAGTTTCTCTTATCCATCCTTATAATAAAATTCTTAATTACAAATTTATTTGTTTCAGCATATTCATTTAATATCTCAACGCTATAGCCACGTTCAGATGATAAAATGATTGAATAAATAACCATCATAAATTCTTTTTCACTCATATCATCAAATAAATTATCTGATGCTTTATAAACGCCATCAATCATATGTTCAAATAAATATGTTTCAACGTTTTTCTCATTGTATGAGCTTTTGAAGTTTGCAATGAAATTATCATCTAAATCAGAAATGTTGATTTGATAATCTTCAAAGATTTGATCATAATTTCTAATATAGTTATTTCTTGGAGTAAATAAACTCTTCTCATTATCAAGTGATTTAATTTGAGGTAGATAATAAGTTGATGAAGCAAGTGTTACAGCCTTTTCAACCTTACCCTTTTTGTTAGTAGTCTTGAAATAATTTAATAATGTATTAAGCTTACCAACAATGTTATCTTCTTCATTAAGTAAGAATTCAACCTTACCAATTGTTTTATTAATAAAGTCTCTATTCTTTCTATCAACATCAGTAACAAATTCTTCAAGCTGATTGAATGCGTCAACAACCTCATCAATATCAGATACAGCCTTACCCATTGCGGCATCAAATGTTTTTGAATTTTGAACATAATTCATAGCAACCTGCTTAAGCTTATATTCACTCTTCTCAATGCTTTCAAGGTTTGTAACAATTGATAATCTATATCTATCAATGTTATCTGATATTTTTAATTTAACATAGCTCTTATCATAAATTTCATTTTTATATGCAACAAGCTTTTCCATTAAATCTTTAATATCAGTATTATCAACTAATGATTGGATATAATCCTTCATTCTAGATTCAAGTCTTCTTATAGCTCTTATTAATGATCTTGTATTTGAATATACAAGTGAAAATGTAAGACCATAATCTTGAATATCATCCTGATTTAATAATGTATAAATCGTATAAATGAATCCTGTGTATTCATTTGGATTAACATAATCAGGTGGAAGCTCATCCTCATCATAAATGAAATCAGGATATGTTTTAGTTAATGCTTCACAAATTGTAATTGCTGCGTCACTAAAATTTAGTAGCTCAACATAATCATTTGTGACATCAACATAAATCCAACCACATTTTTCCATTTTTCTTAAAATTAGATTTGCTAATTCTCTATGTGTTAATGTATGATTTTCTTCTTCTGATTCTTCATCATTATCATCTTCATCTTTTTCATAAAAATAATTAGAATTTGAATCTAAGAAGTTAACAAGATCATCAACAACAATTTTTTTGTCAATACCTAAGATTGACCCGGTTTCATATACTTTGAAAACCTGTAAAATTCCCGCTAGATAAATTCTTTTATTTTTTGCTGAAAGCAATGAAAAAAAGTTATCAGGAACCATATCAAAAAAATTCATCGACCCAATTTACCCCTTTATAATAAAATCTATTATAATTTTATCAAAAAGCGTTATCATAATCAATTGATTTAACCCCGTTTTTTGCGTAAAAAACAACATTTTTTTGATTTTTTTGATAAATCAATTTAGTTATCAAAAACACATATATTTTTGCATAAAAATAATTAATAATTTTTAATTTTAAATCAAATATTTTTATAATTAAATGATGTAATATTAATAACCTTATAAATTAAAATTCTTTGTAAATATCTATATATTAATACTAAATAAAACAAAACAAAAAAAATTGGAGGATTTTTTCCTCCAATTTTACTTATATAGTTAATTAAACTGCTGAGCCGTTGGAATGATTCTTATTTTTTTGTATTCTTATTAGCATCGAAAAAATTATCATAGATTTTATTATTTTTTTGCTTGAAAATAATTCACATAAATTTTATGTTCACCATCCATAAACTAGCCCTGGTTAGTCTTGCAGCTTATTGTTTTAAAAACTATTATTTTAATTATTCTTTCTTTTAATCAAAGATTTTACATCCAAAAAAAGAACTATAAAACCCAAAATAAATAAAGATGCAAACGTATAAACTAAGCAAAATATTGTTAAAAAATTATCATGCCCTTTTACGCAGACATAAACTGCCAAAAAACAAGAATAAAAACAACAAGAAATTTTTGAAATAATAGTAATAATAGCTAATGGTTTATATTTTGGAAAAGACTTTTTAGGATAAATATGATTTAATCGTGAATCATTTTTTAATTCATATTCTTTCATCCAATAAGAGTTATCAAATGGATGTCTAGCTGCAGAACATATCATTATGTACCATGCAAAATGAGGAATCCAAATAATTAAGAAAAGCAAAACGACTATCATCTCTCATACCATCCTTTTATTAGGATAACAATACTTGAAAAAATATTTGACATAGCATTGTATTTCAATCCATTTAATGTTCCTTGCATAGCTATTTTCGGAATTTCTTTAGAAATGATACTTAAAAATTTACTACCATAAAGATTAAATACACCAGTCAAACCTCTTTTAGACATGTCTTTCGCAACATATTTTTCTGATGCATTAACAAGTATCTTAAATGTCTTGTTAATTTCACTGTTTTTCATTAATGCTTCACCTATTTCAGAAGAATTTTGAGCACCAGGGCCTGAAATCATACCAAAAGCAATTCCTGTTGCAGTCATTATTGAAGCATTAACCCAATCAATCGAATTCCAATTTCCATTTGATTGAATTAAATCATCTCCTACACTACCTATAAATCCAAGTAGTCCCGAAGAAATTGCTGCACCAATTAAGCCAATACCAGACGCAGTTATTAATCCGCCTACAGCTCCTATGGTTCCATCAAACAATACTTGCCAACCATTTATATTATTCCAGCCAGAATTTATTCCTTGGCTAATAATACTAGCTGATGCACCTATAACAGCTCCTACTATCGCCCCAACAATTAATGCTGTAAGACTAAAGAAGAGATTGCCATTAGGATCCACATTCATTACTGGATTATTATTACAATAAACCCATAAATTCAATCCACCAAGTGTATCATAATTAAGATATTCTATTCCATCTAATGAGATGAATCTCATTGTTTCTGGATCATAATATCTTGTATTTAGATAATATAATCCTGTTTCATTATCATAATAATATGATCTATATCTTATAGGATTTATATTTGCTATATCATCTACATTTGTAATTATATTACATTTTCCAAATATATCATATGAATATTTCGCATATGCATTATAATTATCATCTATTATTTCTATTACATCATTAAATATATTTTTGATGTAATAATAATCCTTAGTTGTATTATTAGATTCTAATGTGAACCCAATAATTCCATTTAACCCATAATTATAGGTAATAGTTGATACACTATTTCCTATACTACTTCCACCAGTTATACCACCATTAATACCAGTACCCAAAGTGATTGTTTCTTTAATTAATTTACCATCATCTCTTATATATTCATATGTTCCATTGGATGTAATCTTCTTATTTCTTAATCCATTAAAATCATATTCATATTGATTATCACCATATGATAATAATTTATTATTAAACCATACCAAATTATTATTTTTATAATTAATTGGTCTAAATGAATTATCATATGTTATTTGATAATTATCATAAGATATTAATTTATTATCTTTATCATAATTATAATCTA
>JAILBI010000285.1 GCA_024681175.1 Acholeplasmatales bacterium | reverse complement strand
AAATTTCATTGGCTCTACTTTAAAATAGCCAACTTCTATATCTATATCTGTATAATCTTCATATTTAATGAATGGATGATTTTCGGCTCTATTATAAATACTTTTATAAGGAAGTATTTGATGTTTTAAATATTTTTCTCCATTTAAATTAATATAATTTAATGTATTTAAATATGTTTCATCATCATCTTTTGTAATTTCATCTAATTGTTCAGTTATTTCTTTATCATTTACATATGTTTGTGCAAATGAGCCAAATTCAATTATTTCAAAATCTTCTTTATCCTCTGGATTTAAATAATGACCACTATTTTTACAAGAAGCAATTGATATTAATCCTAATGATAATATTGATAAAATAGATATTTTTTTAAAAATGTTTTTCATAAAAAACTCCTAAACAATACTATTATACATTTTAAAGTGATTGTTTTAAATACTATTTTAAATAAAAATAGTTGCATAAAATTATGCAACTATCTTAATTAATTATTTATTTTTTAATATCATAAAGCTCTTCTTTTTCATAATGAGTATGAAGATATTTATGAGATACATGTGAGCCTGGTTTTTCAAAGAATTCATCATATAATTGCTTCATAACTGGGTTTTGATGAGATTTTCTAATTGTATTTTTCTCATCTAATGAATAAATTGCGCCAGCTCTTAGGGCTCTTACATCAACTGTTGATCTAATTAATGAAGATTTAATTGGCTGACCACCACCCATTACGCATCCACCTGGACATGCCATAATTTCGATGAAGTCATATTTGCTCTTACCAGCTCTAATTTCATCCATAATCTTCTTTGCATTAGCTGTTCCTGATGCAACACAGATATTAATTTCTTTTCCTGCAACATTAATTGAAGCTTCCTTAATACCTTTTTCGCCTCTTATTGCTTTATATTCAATTTCTTTAATATCTTGGCCAGTTAATACGTCAGCTGCAGTTCTAAGTGCGGCTTCCATAACACCACCTGTTGTACCAAAGATAACTGCGGCACCTGATGCTTCACCCATTGGAAGATCAAATGTACCATCCTCAAGCTTAGTGAAATCAAGACCCTTTTGCTTAATCATTCTAGCAAGCTCTCTTGTAGTAATAACTACATCAACATCTCTATTTCCATCTACTTCCATTTCTTTTCTTGAGCATTCAAATTTCTTTGCAACACATGGCATTACTGATACTACAAATACATTTTTAGGATCATAGCCACATTTTTTTGCAATATATGATTTGATTACTGCACCAAACATTTGGTGAGGAGATTTACAAGATGAAAGATGATCTAATTGATCTGGATAATTCTTTTCACAGAATCTAATCCATCCTGGTGAGCATGATGTAATCATTGGAAGAACACCTTTATTATTAACTCTTTCTAAGAATTCTGTTGCTTCTTCCATAATTGTAAGGTCAGCTGCAGTATTTGTATCAAATACTTTATCAAAGCCAAGTCTTCTTAAGGCTGTAACCATTTGTCCTTGAACTGATGTACCAATTGGATAACCAAATTCTTCACCAAGTCCTACACGTACTGCAGGAGCTGTTTGAACAATTACAACCTTGTTTGGATCTGCTAAAGCCTCCCAAACCTTTTCTGTATCATCCTTTTCATGAAGTGCGCCTGTAGGACATGCAGTAATACATTGACCACAAAATACGCAGTTAACATTATTTAAAGAATATTCCATTACAGTACCAATTCTTGTATCAAAGCCACGGCCTACACGATCGATTGCGCCGATTTGTTGTACGTCTTGACATACTGCAACACATCTACCACATAAAATACATTTACCAAAATCACGTTCTAATGATGGTGAAATTGCATCCTTACCAACCTTAGATCTTGAACCCTTATATAAAATATCAGTCATATTGAATTCATGAGCTAATCTTTGAAGTTCACAATTACCATTTCTTGTACACATTAAACATTCCATATCATGATTTGATAGGATTAAATCTAATGTCATTCTCTTAGAATCTCTTACCTTTTGTGAGTTTGTATAAACAACCATTCCTTCAGAAACTGTTTGAATACAAGATGTTGCAAGACCCCTTCTTCCTTCAACCTCAACAAGACACATTCTACATTCACCCATTTGGTTAATATCCTTAAGGAAGCATAATGTTGGAATATGTACATGAATTTTTCTCGCAGCTTCTAAAATTGTTGTACCTGCTGGCACTGAAACATTAATACCATCAATTGTTAAATTTACCATATTGTTTTCCATATAATATCCCCTTATTATTCCTGTCCGATAGCCTTGAATGGGCACTTAGTAATACAAGTTTGACACTTAATACACTTGTTTTGATTAATAATGTGCTTCATTCCACGTTCACCAGTGATTGCTGAAACAGGGCAAGCCTTACGGCAGATGTCGCAGCCTTTACATTTATCTTGGTCAATAATAATTCTTGTAAGCTTCTTACATTCCTTTGCAGGACATTTCTTATTAACAATATGTTCAATATATTCATCCTTAAAATACTTAATAGTTGCTAAAACAGGATTTGGAGCTGTTTGACCTAAACCACATACTGCAGCCTGAGTGATGTAATTTGCTAAATTTTCAAGATTTTCTAAATCCTGCATTGTGCCATTACCATCACAAATCTTTTCAAGTATTTCAAGCATTCTCTTAGTTCCGATACGACATGGTGTACATTTACCACAAGATTCAGATACTGTAAATTGTAAATAGAATCTTGCAAGGTTAACCATACACTTAGTCTCATCCATAACAATTAAACCACCAGAGCCCATCATTGAGCCGATAGATTTTAATGATTCATAATCGATTGGTGTATCAAGATTTTGTTCAGGAATACATCCACCTGATGGACCACCTGTTTGGGCAGCTTTGAATTTTAAGCCACCAGGAATACCACCACCGATATCATAAATGATTTCACGAAGTGTTGTTCCCATAGGTACTTCTACTAAGCCTACATTATGTACATTACCACCAAGGGCAAATACCTTAGTACCTTTAGATGTTTCAGTACCAATAGATGAATACCACTTAGAGCCATTTAAAATAATTCTTGTGATATTTGCGTAAGTTTCAACATTATTAATTAATGTTGGCTTACCAAATAAACCACTATGTGCTGGATAAGGTGGTTTTAATCTTGGTTGACCACGCTTACCTTCAATTGATTCAAGTAAGGCTGTTTCCTCACCACAAACAAAGGCACCTGCGCCAAGTCTTATTTCAATATCAAATGAGAATCCAGTACCTAAAATATTTTCACCAAGCAAGCCTTTTTCACGTGCTTGCTCAAGCGCAATATTTAATCTATTTACGGCAATTGGATATTCAGCTCTTACATAAACGAAGCCACGACATGCACCTACTGCATAGCCAGCGATTGTCATAGATTCAATAATACAATGTGGATCACCTTCCAAAATAGAACGGTCCATGAATGCACCTGGGTCACCCTCGTCCGCATTACATACTACATATTTAACTGGATCTTTTTCAATTTTTACAAAGCTCCATTTTTTACCAGTAGGGAAGCCTGCACCACCTCTTCCACGTAGACCAGAATCTAATATTTCTTGAATAACCTCATCCTGGCTCATCTTAGTTAAAACCTTAGCTAAGGCCTGATAGCCATCAAAGGCAATATATTCATCAATATCCTCTGGATTAATTCTTCCGCAGTTTTCAAGTGCGATTCTTTTTTGTTTTTTATAGAAATTAAATTCATCAAGACGATGTACTAATCTTCCATCAACGTCTTTACTTAATAATCTTTGAACTATTTCACCATTTTGAATATGCATCTCGATGATATCCTTACAATCATCAATAGATACATTTGAATAGAATGTATTATCAGGTCTGATAATAACGATAGGTCCCTTTGAACAAAGACCGAAACAGCCTGTTACAACTACTCTTACATTAGTTAATTTCTTTTGTTTAATAAGTTCATTAAATTTATCATATAAGGCTGGAGACTTAGATGATGTACAACCAGTACCATGACAAACAAGGATATGCTTTTCAATGCCAGGGTAATTTGAATTGACTCTTAAGTCTAGTTCTTTTCTTTTATTATCTTTTATTTCATTTAATTCGTTAATTGTCATATTGTTTTCCCCTAATAATTAAGCTTGATTTTCATGATAAATCATATCAACATATTCATCTAAGATTTTATCAAAATCCTTTATAGAGCTTCTTCCATATACTTCTTTATTAATCATAAATACAGGTGCTAAGCCACAAGCTCCTACACAACGTACAGTTTCAATTGAGAAATTACCATCAGGTGTAATATCCCCTTCCTCAATTCCAAGACGTTCAACAGCACGGTCTAAAATTCCTTGTGAACCCTTTACAAAGCACGCAGTACCAAGACAAATGGAAATATTATATTTTCCTTTTGGCTTTAATGTGAAACGTGAATAAAAAGTGATTACACCATAAACCCTTGCAACAGGAATAGATAAATATTCTGCAACAAGCATTTGAGCTCTTTCTGGTACGTAACCAAAATGTGATTGCACTTCTTCAAGAATCATAATTAAACGATCTTCTTCTTGAGGATAAAGCTTTAAGATATTCTTTATCTCCTTATCAAGTGCTTCATTAGTAGTCTGTTCGTTCATAAAATGTCCCCCTTCACAGATAAATAATGAATTTATATATTAAAATATATATCCTTAAAGCAAATTTGCTTCATCTTTGAAATTATAACATAAAAACGTTTTCTTAATACATTATTTTGGTTATTAAACAAATAAAAACGTTTTCAAAGAAAATATAAGAAAAAAAGATGTATTTTTAATACACCTTTTTAACATCTTTAATATCAATATCATAATCATTTAAGAATTTATTTAAATCATTATTATCTTTAATTAATTCCATTTCTATAAATTCTTTTGTCTTCTTATTCTCAAAGCCTATAACCATTTCACCTGTACAAATAGATTGATGAATTACTACATTGAATTTTTCTTTA
>JAILBI010000276.1 GCA_024681175.1 Acholeplasmatales bacterium | reverse complement strand
GAATTAACTGTTTTATCATAATCCTTTATTTCAATTAATATTGATGTTTTATCATCTAATTTATTAATTAAATTAAATACCTTTTTATAATCAATTAATCCCTTACCTATTTCATCATGAGAATCAACTTTTAAATCATTATCATTAATATGTATATGCTTAATATATTTACCTAATACATCAAACCATATATTAATATCAATATTTGATATTGATGCATGTGCTACATCTAGACATACACCTATTCTTTCATGATTTATTTCATCCATTAAATTTCTAAGCTCATATGGATCTAGATCAAACATATTTTCAATATAGATTTCTAAATTTGGATATTCTTCTATTAATTTTAAATATATATCCTTATTCTTTTTAACCCAATTTTTTCGATACCAATCATTTTTCATCCAGGTTATATAATTTGTATGAAAAACGACACCCTTTAAATTTAATTTAGCTGCAATATCTAATGATGATTTAACTCTATCATAAGATATTTTAGCTATCTTAGGATCAGTTGAATCTAATACAATATCATAAAATACACCATGCATTGTATCATCTTTTCTATTTAATGATTTATATATATTAATTAAATTATCTACATTACCATTATCTAAAAATTCAGGATCATAAAAATCATTATATTCAAATCCTAAATTATATTTATTAGCTAATTTAATATATTTATCTAAATCATCTTTATTTGGAATTATATAATATTTCATATATCCTCCTTTAAAGATAAAACCCTGTAAGTATTAACCTCTTCACTCTTACCTTTTAATTTTAAACCACCTATAAATTCAGCCTCAACACGGTCTTTAACCTCATTATATAAAGCTTCCGAGATTAATATCTCACCGGCCTTTGCATTAGCTTCTAATCTTGCGGCTGTATTAACAGTATCACCTATTGCAGTATAATCAACTCTTGTTTTAGAGCCAATATTTCCAACGACTGCATAGCCACAATTTACACCAATACCAAATGATACATGCTTACCATATTTTTCCATTGCCATTTTATCAATTTCTTCACTGCCTTTTGCAATTAACCAAGCTGCCTTAACAGCCTTAAACATATAATCATCTAAATTAAATGGCGCATTAAATACCGCCATTGTGGCATCACCAATAAATTTATCTAATGTGCCTTCAACTGCGAAAACTGAATTTGTAGTTAATGTTAAATATTCATTTAATATTGATACAACATCAATTGGATCTAATCCTTCAGATAAAGGAGTAAAGCCTCTAATATCTACAAAAAGACATGCAATATGTCTTTTTTCTCCTTCTACATTAACCTTATATGAAACATCCTTTAATGCTTTATCTACAACCTGTGGTGCAACATATTTTTTAAATACACCTATCATTTTATATTTCTTATATAATTCTTCTCCATATTTAAATCCAATATAAGAAATATATGTCACAATTGTCGCAATCATTAAGCTCCACATAGGGAAATATATCTTATTTATATAAAATAATGATTGAATACCAAGTGTAGCTAAAATTAATGCTACAGATGTAGATGATGCAAATATAATATGTGATTTATATATTAAATATGCAAATATAGAAATGATTATTAAGATAGATATTATTAATAATGCTTTATTAACCTCTGTTACTAAATCATTTCTTGTATATGCATCTATAATTGATGCATGTATTTCAACACCGTTAGTTAATACACCACTTTTAATTGGAATATAATATGCATCACCTAATCCTGCTGCATATGCTCCAACTAATACTATTGCCCCATCAAGATCACTTGGTACATTTCCATGATATATATCAGAAAATGAAATAGTTGTATATCCTTCACCAGGATTTGATGCATAATTTATTCTATATATTTTATTATTTTCATATTCATTTATTTTATATCCATAATATTCACAATATTTTTCATATATTTTATAAGAAAAAGAAACATATTCTTCTTCATATTCCATAATAGGAATAATCTTTCTTACAACAGAATCTTCTTTATCTAATAATGTATTTACATATCCTACATCAACTACCTCATTTAATGCATCATAAGGATATGAAACACCAACTACACTAGATTCAACTGTAAAATAATCACCATTATTATCTATTTTATTTCCAAATATTAAATTACTACCACATACTACATTATTATCTTTACATGCATTAACTAATAATTGATCATTAGTTGAATCACTTTCACCTGTAAATAAAATATCAAGACCTATTACAGCTGGTGATTTAGAAGCTAAATTATTAACTACAGTTGCATAATAGCTTCTATTCCATTCATTAATAGGACCAAGGTCTTCTAATGTTTTATCATCTATGGCAACAATAAAGATATCTTTATTTGTTGTCTTTTCTTTTTGATACATTCTATCCATGAAAAAATTATTAATGCCAAGGAATGAATCTGTTAACAATAATATTAAAAATAATAAAGTTATTACTATAGAAAATATAATTCCTTTTATTCCTTTTGCTTTAAAGAAATTTTTCATTTCACCTTTCTCCTTTTTCTTAAATATTTTAACATAAGAAAAAAATAATTGTATCAACCATATGGATGATTTTTAAAACTAAAAAGCCGTTAGCTAATGCTAAAGGCTATTATTAATATATTCTTTAAATTTAATTACTAAATCTTTATCTAATTTACCTTCATTTGACATTTCCTCTAAAATAGATAAGGATTTATCTACTGGAATAGGCTTTTTATAAGGTCTATCAGATGATCTTAAAGAATCATAAATATCCATAATAGTTATGATTCTTACAAATTTAGATAATTGATTGTCCTTTAAATGTAAAGGATATCCTGAGCCATCTAAATATTCATGATGGTTTGATGCAATATCCTTTACATGAGAATATTTTTTACCAAATTTAATTTCATTTAAAATATCCTTTGTATAAGATACATGCATCTCTATTTCTTTTCTTTCTTCAGCAGTTAATGTGCCTTTTTTAATATATGCACATTCAAGTTCTTTTTCTTCAAATATCTTTTTAATACCAAATTTAGTATTATATTCTTTATTTTTAATTTCTTCTATAAATTTTAAATCATCATCATTTAAGAAAGTAATATTTTCTATTCTATTAACAAATTCTTTAATTTTATTAATATAATTTAATTCTTTTTCATATTCTTCTTTATTTAATAATTTATTTAAATATTTATTATCTAAATCAAGTGAAATTAAATCATATCTTTCATTCATTAAAGGAAGCAATGATGCAAATCTTGTAGCCTTATTTAATGTATCTTCCTTAATAATAATTTTACCTATATCATGAAGCATCGCAGCCATTACTAATTCTTCTTTTTCAGATGGCTTAATTTCATCATAATTTTTTAAATTTAAATAATCTACAAAATCATTACATAATTTTGCAACATTAGCTGTATGAGATGCATTATAAGGAGTTCTTGATTCAATTGTTTTAACCATAGCCTTAACAAATGAATCTAATAAATCCTTTAAATTTTGATATAAATTAACATTATCTAATAAAACACCTGATAATGACGATAAGGAATATAATGTTTTTTCTACATCATATGAAAAAGGTACAACCTTTTTAAACATTACCGCATTAATAAGCTGCATAACACCTAAAACATTTTTTTCTTTATCAAATAAAGGTAATACTAATACAGATTGAGTATGATATCCTGTTAAGGCATCATATTTCATTGGTCCAGACCAATTATATACCTTATCAGAATATACATCAGAAACATTAATAACCTTCTTTGATTTTGCACATAATGCCGCAACAGATGGTGAATTAATATCTACAGGTGGTAAATTTATTTTTTTATCTACACCACCATCTTTTATATTCATTGATTTTGTAATCATGAAGAAAAATTCTAATTTATCTTCATTTAAAATATATAATGTGCCACCATCACAATTAGATATCTGCATACCTATTTCTAATATTTCTTCTAATAATTTATAATAATTATCTTCCTTTGACATCTGTGTGATGACGTCTAGTATTTTTTCTACATCTTTATTTAATATCATCTTTTCTCACCAGCCTAAAATTTAATAAAATTATAACATTTTTTATGTTAATAATACAATAATATGATAAAATCATTATAGTGAGCGTAAAATATATGAAATTTACCATTGACGAATTATTATTAATTGAAAATTTAACATATTTTGATGATATTCCACCAATATCTAAAATCACTCATCATGTAGGTAAAAACGTATCAGATTATATCAATGAAATTGATACTAATTTGATTGTAGATGATAAAGATTATGCTACCTATATGCCTGGAATTGATTTTAAAAATATCATTGATGCAATTAAGCTTAATGATTCTATCATGAATTTAAAAATTCTTGATGCCAATATCGATATGGCATTTGGTGGTGGACTTGGCTTATCAGCTCTTCTTCTAAATGAGAATGATAACGAGGCTGTCGTTGCATTTAGAGGTACTGCCAAGGCTGAATGGATCGATGATTTTTTAGGTGCGAATCAGGTTGATTCACTTCAACAAATCAACGC
>JAILBI010000270.1 GCA_024681175.1 Acholeplasmatales bacterium | reverse complement strand
TATCCTTAATAACACCACCACCAGTAGATATTATTACATTATCTAATGATAAAAAATCATTTAATACTTCCTTTTCTTTTAATCTAAAATAGGCTTCTCCATCTTCAGAAAAGATTAAAGGAATTTTTTTATTTAATTTATTTTCAATATATTCATCCATATCAATATATTGATAATTTATTTTATTAGCTAATTTTTTACCTACAGTACTCTTACCAGAGCCAGGCATACCTATAAGATATATTCTCATATAAATTCCTTTAAATCTTTTATAATATTATTAAAAACTAAATTATAATCTAATGACATATCATAAAAATGACTATCCATTTGATTTCTAAACCATGTTTCCTGTCTTTTAGCTAAATGTCTAGTATTTTTCTTTATTTCCTCTTTCACATCATCAAGACTAATTAAGCCTTTAAAATAAGGTATAAATTCTTTATACCCTATCGCATCAGGCATAATATTATTATCATAAAGATCCTTTACTTCCTTTAAAAGACCTTCATCAAACATTTTATCTACTCTTAAATTAATTCTTTCATATAATATTTCTCTTGGCATAGAAAGATAAATAATAAAATAATCATATATTTTCTTAGCCTTATTATTAAATGAAGAAAATTCCTTACCAGTTTTTTCTGTAACCTCAATTGCACGTAATACTCTATTACGATTATTAGGATGAATATTTATATTAGATATATTTTTATCTATCTTTTTTAAATATTCAAATAATTCTTCATTTGAATAATCTTTAAATTTTTCTTCATATTCTAAATCTCTTTTAGGTGAAGAAAATTCATAATCATTTAAGCATGATGATATATATAATCCTGTACCACCTGAAATAATTTTAATATCATCACTATTATCAATTATTTCTCTTGCATCATGCATAAAATCATAAACACTATATTTATCACAAGGATCCTTAATATCAATTAAATAATGCTTGATACCACACATTTCATCTAAAGTAGGCTTTGCAGAGCCAATATCTAATTTTTTATATACAGATACACTATCACCTGAAATAATTTCAAAATTAAAATATTTGGCTACATCTATTGCAAGCTTAGTTTTACCAACTGCGGTAGGTCCACAAATTACAATGACTTTTTTCATTATTTTTGGATCCTTTCAAACATTTTTTCTATTTCATTTAAAGAAATATTAATGATAGTAGGTCTTCCATGAGGGCATGTATAAGGATTTTTACATTTAGATAAATTATCCATTAATACCTTTATTTCTTCATTTGATATTTGATGATTAGCCTTAATTGATGCCTTACATGCCATCATTTTAGCCATACTATCTCTAAATGTAGATAAATCAAATGCATGTTCAGAATTTATTTCTTCAAATAATGAATAAAATATATCTAAAGGATCCTTATCCTTAGCCCATAATGGAATAGATTTTAAATATATTTCTTTTTCATTTATTAATTCTATTTCAAATCCTATATTACTAAAATCATCTAAATGATTTTTAATTATTAAATAATCAGATAATGTTAATTCTAATTTATCTTTAATTAATAAATCAGTTCTTGGCTGTTTACCATTTTTTAATAATTCATGATATTTTTCATAATTCCATCTTTCACATGCAGCATGCTGATCTACTAAATATAGACCATTATCATTTTGAAATAATAAATATGTTCCTGCAAGTGTACCTATATATTCCATATAAGGTAGCTTTTGATGTTCTATTTCTATTTTAGTATTATCTTTAATAATATTTTGTGTTTGATAATTATTTAATAAATCCTTTAAATTATTATTTTCAGATAATACATCATCATTATTATCAAATATATTTAAAGCCTCATAAGTCTTAACTTCTTTCTTTTCTTCTTTTGGCTCAACTTTAATTTTAGTATTATCAAATATTAAATTTTCATCCTCTTTAATTTTAATAATTTCATCATTATTATTTGATAATAAATTTCTTTGTGGAATTAAATAATCATTTTGAAGCATTAATTTAATTTCTTCAATTAATTTTTTAACAATTAATGATAAATTAGAAATCTTAATTTCTATTTTAGTAGGATGAACATTACAATCAATTAATAATGGATCAATATCTAAATAAATAATACCAATTGGTGATTTACCAATAGGTAGGAATGTTTGATATGCTTCAATAACTGCGTTAGTTATTTCGTAGCATCTTACATATCTACCATTACAAATTAATGTAATTTCTAATTTAGATGAACGATAAAACATTGGCTTTAAGAAAGCAAGCTTAACATTATAGCCATCAGCTGAATAATTATGAATCATTAATTCTTTCGCAGCCTTATAGCCATATATAGCTGAAATTAAATTAGGCAAATTATTCTTTCCTGGGGCTACAAATATTGTTTTATCATTTGAAATAACCTTAAATGTTATCTCAGGATGAGCAAGAGCTATCTTATTTATGATAAACATATTTGAAGAAAGCTCCTTATCAGGGCTTTTTAAGAATTTTAATCTTGCAGGAGTATTATAAAATAAATCAGAAACAATAATATCAGTACCCTTATTCATACTTGTAATATTTTCTGATATTTTTTCTCCACCCTTATATGTTACGCAAAAGCCACCATTACCATCTGTTGATGAATTAATACTCATCTTAGATACCATTGAAATAGATGCGATAGCTTCTCCTCTAAAGCCTAGTGTAGATATTCTTAATAAATCATATTCATTTCTTATTTTTGATGTTGCATGAGGGATGAATGCTTCTCTTACATCATCCTTATCCATGCCATCACCATCATCAACAATTCTTATTTGATCAATTCCTGCATTCTTAAAATATATTGTAATATTTTTAGAATTTGCATCAATTGAATTTTCAATTAATTCCTTTACAATGCTTAAGGGACGCTCTACAACCTCACCTGCCGCAATTTTTGAAGAAAGGGATTCTGGCATTACTCTTATTTTACCCATTATTTAATCTCCCTTAATTCAT
>JAILBI010000262.1 GCA_024681175.1 Acholeplasmatales bacterium | reverse complement strand
AAAAGAAATAATACCTGGTGAAATAAATAAAAAACAATTATTGTCATATGTGATAGAATAAGATTAATATAAAGTAACAAAATCGGCATTATTTATTACAATAATGTCTTTTTTATTGTTTGATGTAATAATTAATTGCATATTTTTGCTTTTTGGTATATAATACAAGTATGTTTAAAGTCACAAATATGACTAAAATGCAATTATTTATTACAAAATGGAGAAAAATTATGTTTAACATTAAATTATTAGCTGAAGATGTATTAAAAAATAGAAAAGAAACAAAAATATCACAATCTGATCTTGCAAAATTAACAGGAATCAATAGAGTTTTAATTGGCAAATTAGAAAAAGGTGAGTTTATACCGTCAATTGAGCAATTTGAAAAACTTTGTTCTGTGTTAGTTTTAAATCCTATAGATTATTTTGTGGCTAAAAAGACTACAATTAAAGAATATTCTAAACCTATGAATATTGCAGTCGCAGGCACAGGATATGTAGGCTTATCTTTAGCTGTACTATTAGCTCAACATAATCATGTTGTTGCTGTAGATGTAATTAAAGATAAAGTTGATAAAATTAATAATAAAATATCACCTATTCAGGATGATTATATAGAAAAGTATTTAGCTGAAAAAGAATTGGATTTAGTTGCAACACTTGATGGTGAAAAAGCGTATAAAGATGCAGATATAGTAATTATTGCTGCACCTACAAATTATGATCCTAAATTAAATTTCTTTGATACTAAATATGTTGAACAAGTAATTGAATTAGTATTATCAGTTAATCATAATGCTATTATGATTATTAAATCAACAATCCCAGTTGGATATACTGAATCAGTAAGAAAGAAATATAATACTAAAAACATTATATTCTCTCCAGAGTTTTTAAGAGAATCAAAAGCATTATATGATAATTTGTATCCATCTAGAATTATTGTAGGATGTCCTAAAGATGATGAAAGAGTATTAGAGTATGCTAATAAGTTTGCTATGTTATTACAAGAAGGTGCAATTAAAGAAGATATTCCTACTTTAATTATGGAACCAACTGAAGCAGAAGCTGTAAAATTATTTGCTAATACTTATTTAGCATTAAGAGTAGCATATTTTAATGAATTAGATACATATGCTGAATCAAAAGGATTAAATTCAAAAAATATAATTGATGGTGTATGTTTAGATCCAAGAATAGGAACTAATTATAACAATCCATCTTTTGGTTATGGTGGTTATTGTTTACCAAAGGATACAAAGCAATTAAAAGCAAACTTCCAAAATGTCCCTGAAAATCTTATTTCTGCAATAATAGAGTCAAATAGAACAAGAAAAGATTTTATTGCGGAAGAAATATTAAAAATGGCAGGATACTACGGTGAGGATAATTCTTTAGGAGATGGTGGTATACCTGGTAAAAGGGTAACAGTTGGAATCTATAGATTAACAATGAAATCAAATAGCGATAATTTTAGACATTCATCTATTCAAGGAGTAATGAAGAGAATGAGAGCTAAAGGAGCTAATTTGATTATCTACGAACCAACATTAAATGATGATTATTTCTTTGAGAATAAAGTGATTCATAATTTAAAAGAATTTAAGGATATATCTGATGTAATAGTTGCAAATAGATATGATAAACAATTAGATGATGTTATTAACAAAGTATATACAAGAGACTTGTTTGGAAGAGATTAATAAAATGAAATTAGTGGATATTTGACTACGTCCACTTTTTTTACAGTTATACTCTTATTTTTTTATTTAATCGAACGCTTGATATATAAATATTTTCTGTAGATTTCTAACAAAATGAAGCAGAAAATAATGAATATATCATATATTGTTAGCTTGCATTATTAACAACAAAATAATACAAATTGTATATTTTGGTTGCAAAAAAATTTTTTTCATAATATAATAACAATAAACGGAAAGAAGGTATGATTATGAGATTTTATTTATTACAATCTAAAATAAATGGAATTAAAAGTATCGATAAGGAAATTACAATTGATTATTACAATAATACAATAACAAAAAAACTAGATGTAATGAATAATCATGTTAAAGCTATTTATGGGACAAATGGTGCAGGGAAAACCGGTATTATTTATGCTATGGAAATATATAAAAATTTATGTTTAGATTCATCATATTTGACAATTGTTAATTCGAATGGATCGCTTAGAAATTTCATCAATCAAAATGATGAATTATTAATTGAAAATACATTTTCAGTTTTGAATGATGATAACATAAATAATGGTATATATAAACATAGAATTGTCTTATCTTATATTAATGGCCAATTTGAAATTACAAATGAATATTTTGCTAAATTATCAGGTAATAAGATTAATTCATTAGATAAATATAATATAATCTATGAAATAAAAAATGGAGAAATTTCTGATTTAGATAAGAAAATTATCAAACATGATTTAATAGAAGAATCTACAAAAAATCTATTAAAGCAAAAGACGATGCTTACAGCTATAATTGATGCTGGAATTTTTGAAAATGCAGATAATTATTTTAAAATGCAATTTTTATACTTGCTTGTATTTAATTTTTCGTTAGTAATTGTATTAAATGATTCGGATAAACCATATATTAATAAGGAACGTTTTGTATCATTACTTAATCAGTATTCAAAGGCTTGTGATGATATAAATAATGATGTTTTGTTTAAGAAACTTTTTGAAAAAAATAAGCTTATTGACAATTATAATAAAAAAATCAAGAAAAACGAATTGGATTCATATAAGAAAACAATTAAAAACACAGCAGAATTTATTAAGGTTTTTAAAAATGACCTTGTAGATATCGAAATAAAACCATATGAAAATGGAGATTTTTATGAATGCGAAACAATTATGATATATGAAAATGGATCTCGCGTTAATTTAAGATTTGAAAGTACAGGTATTAAAAAGATAATTGAATTATACGAGGCATTAAGTAGAGTTGAAAAAGGTGATATTGTATTTATAGATGAATTTGATGCTAATTTACATGATGTATTATTAATGAAAATAGTAGAGTATATTTTAAACTATTCTAAAGGGCAGTTTATATTTACAATACATAATATGGCACCAATGGATTTATTACAATATAAGAAACATGGTATTGATTTCTTATCACCTGACTCAAGAATAGTACCATGGATTAAAAATGGTAATTATAAAGCTTCATCACTATATAGACAAGGATTCATAGAATATTCGCCATTTAATATTGAAGCATTTTCGTTCCTAGGCAAGTTTGGAGATGATAATTAATGAAACAATTAATTATTTGTGTGGAAACGTCTAAAACTGCTGCAACTGATGTTTTATATATTGATAAAGCAATTAAAACTTATTACAAAATCGATAATAACATCAAATTGTCATATGTCTATTGCGAAGGAAAATCTAAATATAATTCTAAAAGCGTAATATTTGAAATCAAAGATAAGAAAACAAAAATAAAGGATAGTGTTGTAATATACGCATTTGATACAGATGCGATAGATTCTAATACAGATGATATCAAATTAACTTCTTTAATTGAATCATATTGCAATGACAATAATTATTCATTTATCTGGTTCTATAGAGATATTGAAGAAGTATTCTTACATCAAAGTATAGATAATACTAAAAAAGTAAGTGAAGCTAAAAAATTTAGTAACTTGCCTAATTTAGCAAAAGCAGATGAAAAATCATTATCTTTTGATAATAAGACACGATATAAAAGTAATATATTAATAGTTTT
>JAILBI010000167.1 GCA_024681175.1 Acholeplasmatales bacterium | reverse complement strand
TTTACCTTTTAATAAATCAAATCTTTTTAAATGCCTAAATTGACCTGAATCTATAACTAATGTTTTATCTATATTTTTAGATTCATTTAAAATGATTTCAAAAACATCATTAAAATGCCTAAAATTTATTGGTAAATTAGTTTGTCCTTCAATAAATTCTTCTATATATTTAGTAAAGATAATATCTCGTAGATGATTTACAAAATCATCCTTAGGAGTATCCTTACCAAATAATATATCTGTTTCAACTATTTTATAATCATCATTATTAAAATATTTTTTCACATATGTTGATTTACCAGAACCAGACTCTCCAGTGATATTTATGATGTTGTCATCAGAAATATCAAATATTAATGGTTCTTTATCAACATATACATCAATTAAATTATCTTTAACCATTTCAAAAAAAGGATATAAAGATGAGTTGTTATTATTTAAATAATATAAAAAGGTATCAAAATTAGTTGAATCAATATATTTAAATAATAATTTTCTTTGTATCTCTTTATCTTTTTCATTTATTATCTCATCAAACATAAAAACCTCCCTTATTAAAATTATTAAAGCAAATATCTAATATTATTTTAACAAATAATAAATAAAGATAAAACTATTTTTATTTAATGGTTTAAAATTAAAAAACACTTATACAGCATGAAGCCGTATAAGTGCTATTTTTAAATTTTATCAACCATTTGAATAAATAATTCTTTACAATAATAATCTAAATTTTCAGCCTTTAAAACAAATCTTGAAGCATCTTTTTTAACTTGATTGAAATCTACTTCTTCAAATCTTTCTTTCAACATTCTTTTTAGCATTTCCATATTGAAGTTCTCATCTTTTGATATCTTATTATTCTCAATTAATTTGTTTCTAAGATAAGTCATATTTGGTTTTATTCCTTTAGAAACATAAAAAAGAAAATCATAGTAATCTCTTCCTTTTACAGTATTATTATATTTTCTAAATAGTAGGGCATGGATTTTTCCTGAAAAAAGACTTGATTCATCTAATACTACCACAGGTGCAAATTCAGGCATATCTAACCACCTTGATTCAGTATTAAATCCAAGTGGTGGATTACAATCAATTTCAAATTTAACTTTTAACACTTCATCCTTATGTAAAATATTTGTAAGCTTATCATTCATTTTTAAGCTTATAAATGTCTGATATGTATTCACTTTTGCAAATGCACTTTCAATTGGTGTGTCTATTTTTTTAATTTTATTTGTAACTTCTAATTCCAAACCATATGATAACGCGACCTCTTCAATTGTTTTTATATATGGTTCTAAGGAAAAAGAATCATCCTTATAATTTAATGTAAAATCTAAATCTTCTGAATATCTATTTAATCCATAAAATATTCTTAAAGCAGTTCCGCCATAAAAACTTGCTTTTGAAAAGAAATTAGATCTACTTAATCCTACTAATACAATTGATTGAATTATCTCTCTTAAGGCTAATTTAGCTTCATCAATTGTTTTTGGGTTATAGGATTTAATCAACTCACTTATTGCTGTCATTTTTCATTACCTCATTAATATATTTAACCAATGTATTGATTGTATTCGAATGATATTTTGACGCAATGCTTCTTATAAAATTAAAATCTAATTTTAAGAATTCTTCTTCATCGATTCTTAAATCATCAAATAATAATATCTTCAATTCTTTGATTGTCCTTACAGGATATTTAGAATATAGCGTATCACATAATGCTTTTTCTCTTGAAGCAATCTTGTATCTTATTCCATCTTCATTTTTAAAAAACAAAATTCCTTCATCAAATACATCATTCGGAATACTTCTATATTCAAACGATATATCTTTAATTTCATATAATTTATTATTCTTTTTATTAAAGCATGCTGATGTGTATGTAGAAACATATTCAGGAATAATACCATAATAGCTAAGTACATACTCAAATGATAAATAAGATGGTCCATAGCATATATTAGATATTACAACAGCATCAATTTTAAAATTGTCCGAATACAAACCTCTTTTTATTCTAATAATATTACCTTTTTTTTCTTCTAAAGATATTTTTTGATTTATATTAGAATATTCCTTATATTTAATTTTTAGCATTTGAATATCGTATAACATTGTCTATTCACCACCGTTAATCTTATTTTACAATATTTTCTGTGGCAAATCAACATTAGTTTACTATTTTGAAATATTTAATATATATATTTCCTCCAGATACTATTATTTTTTAATAGTTTTTGGAGGAAATTTATTTTAATCACCCCTTTCTTAGTTATTTTTTATTTATATATTACTAACACCCCCTTTAAGCAAAAAAAGATGCCAGCTTATATCAATGAATAAAGAAACTAATAAATAGTTCCTAGTTCATTCATATAAGTGGCATCTCGGACCTGATGGCGCAAAATCTATGTGATCGGTTTAGTATTTAAATTATAAGTCCCACTTTTTTGTAGACCACATTAGGCTATTAAACATTCAATATAATAATCCATCTTATTATTTATATATCATTATGTTTATTTCACAATTAAATTATACAAAAAATACATTATTTGTTAAATAATGTGTTGAAAAAAAATTTAAAAAATATATAATCAAAACCGAACGTTTTTTTTGGGAGGGTACAATGAAAAATAGATATAAAATATTATTTGTTTCATTCATATTAAGTTTTTTGTTTATTTTATCATCTTGTGGTAAGAAAAATAATAAAGCTAATGATGATACAACTATAACTTCTGTTGAAAAGAACACTAATACATCTACTAGTAGTTCTTCTTTTAAATCTACATCTACTAGTACAAAGACTAGTACTTCAACAAGTACATCAACTTCTACTAGTACACAAACATCTACTAGTACAAAGACAAGTACTAGCACATCTACTGTAATAAAATGTACAGTTACTTTTAAGATTGATTTTGTTACCTACACTTTAGAATATAACAAAGGTGATAAGATTGAAAAGCCATATGATTCAAATAGAGAAGGCTATAGAAATGATGGCTGGTATTATAATGATCATAAATGGGATTTTGATAATGATGTAGTTGAAGGTGATATGACTCTTCAGGTCAAATTTATTAAATTATGTGAATTAACAATTGTTAATAATAATGGAACTGATCCATATAAATTAACTTATGATAAAGGCTCATTAATTGAAACACCAAGCGAACCTACAAAAGAAGGCTATAAATTTGATGGTTGGTATAATGGTGATAAAGAGTGGAATTTTGATGATGATACAATTGAAGATAATACTACACTTGAAGCTAAATGGGAAAAGATAATGTGTAGTATTTCAATTTCATCTAATAATGATCAAAAAGGAACAGTTAAAGAATTAAGTTCTACTTCTTATGAATATAATACAACAATTACAATTGAAGCAAATCCAGCTCAAGGATGTGTATTTGTTCATTGGTTAGATATTAATAACGAAACTGTTGTATCAACAAATTCTAAATACACATTTGAGCTTAAATCTAATGTGGAATATGTTGCGGTATTTGAAGATGATATAAAAGTTAATTATCAAGTTAATTATTATTTTCAAAATGTTTTAGATGATGATTATACACTTGATTCTAATTATTCATATACAGCACAAGCACCAAGAAATTCTTCTTTAATTATTAATTGTATTCCACTTAATGGCTTTACATTCCCAATGTCACAAACAAAACAAATAGATCCAAATGGTACAACTACATATAATTTTTATTATGATAGATTAACATATAATGTATATTTAAGTACAGATTTTGATGGTGGTGCTGGATCATATGAAGGTGATGATGAATATAAATATGGTCAAACAGTATCAATTACTGCAAATTCTAATTCTGATATAGTTGAATTTGTAGGCTGGTATAAAGGATCATTATTAGTTACTGATGATAATCCATATACATTTACAATGCCTGCAGAAAATGTTTCACTTTGTGCGATGTTTAAACAAACAAAATATAAATTAACATATGAATCATTAATTCCAGGCATTAGAGTTCAGCCTTATGTTGGTACTGCTACAGATGAAAATATGTTTTTTGATGAATATGTAGAACCAGGTAAGAATATTACTTTCCTTGGCTTATCTGGAGATAGAACTGCTGGTGAAAAGTTAGATTGGATAATTAATGGTGAAAAATATACTGGATATAGTTATCAATTAAAAATGCCTGAAAAAGATACACATTTAATAATTCAAACAGATAAGACTTATTTTACCTCTTATACTAATTATTATTTTGGTTCATATCCTCAAACACAAGTAACAAATGAAATATTAACTGCTAAATTAAATGATATTGCAGGATTGCCTTCTACAAATAATAAATGGGTAAGCTATGGATATTATGAATTATCTCAAGTAAGTAATTATATGTATTATATTGATATAGATATTGATAATAATAACATATTAGATTATCGTGGAGTATATTTTTATCACTATAGACCAGATAGAACTCAAGACATAATTGATTCAGATGATGAATTTGATTTAAAATACACATACCAAGATGATTATGGTTTTAAAAAAAATACTGTATATTGGTTTAGTTATGACCTAATTCAATGGTTTGAAAAAGGAACTAACGGCGATAATGTAGAATTATATTCTTATTTAATCCTTGATGCCCAAGAATTCAACCATTATTATAAAATAACTAATGAGGAAGTACCTTACGAGCATAATGGTGGCGAAGGATTCTCTAATTCATATTTATTATCAGATTTAAGAAAATGGTTGCAGCTAACATTCTATCAAACTGCATTCTCATCAGAACAAAAACAAATAATAAATAGGACTGCAGTTCAAAATAGTGGTACAACAGCATATGATTATGTATATTTATTCACTAAGGATAATGCTCCAAATGGAAATAGTGATAGATCAGATTATGCAAAATGTCAAGGCGTAGATTCAACTGGTGATTCTTATTGGACTATGTCATCATACTCAAGTTATGGAAAACAAGCTTATTACAAAAAGGATTCTACTCTTTATTACAATTATGTATCATATTCATATATTGGTGTAAGACCTGTAATTACAATAAAAACAAAATAAAGAAGATTAATAATAAAAAAATATGCAAACTTAATTGTTTGCATATTTTTCTTTATATAGAATAATCAAAATAATTCCTATTTTTAGAATCATTGATTATATTTTCAAGACTAATAGATTTTAAAAAGCCTTCTACTACTTCTTCATATTTTTTCCAAAATGGATAAGTTGATGAAGAAACATCAATATTTAATATTGGTGATAATTCTCCTTCAGTTGCAGATAATATATCAAATGCTGAATATGAGCTTATTGGTCTATTTAATACATACCCACCATTACTTCCTCTTATAGAGCGAAGTAATCTAGCTTTAACAAGTGAGGAAATAACCTGTTCTAAATATTTTTCTGATATATCTTCTCTTTTAGATATATCTTTAATTGAAACTACACCATCAACCTTACTATTTATAGCAATGTCTACCATCGCAACAAGTGCGTATCTTCCTTTAGTTGAAATCATATTAATCCTCCATTGTCATTAATTTTAATGTTATATTAATACTTTTAATTAATTCTGATATTTTAAAATATTCATTCTTTGTATGAATATTATTCATTGCATTTGTTATAACAATACCTAAAATACCATTTTTATTAAAATTATTATTATCAGAACCACCAAAAGTATCAACTAATATAGCTTTGCCATAGCCAAGGCTATCTAAAGCATTTTGATATCTTTTTACTACATAAGAATTTTTATCTATTTTATAGCCCATAATATCTTCAATATAATTAAATTTAGATATACCATTATATTTTTTAGATACTTCATCAAATACATTTTTAATATTATTTAATATATCTAAAGCATATATTCTATTATTAGATCTTAATTCACCTTTAATTATAGTTTTCTCAGGTACTATATTTTTACCATCACCACCATTAATTGTTCCTATATTTAAGGTTGTATTTTCATCTAATCTTCCAAATTTGATTTTAGATATTGCTTCACTTGAAATTAAAATTGAAGAAATACCTTTTTCAATTTCAAATCCAGCATGAGCTGCCTTACCTAAAACATCTATTTCAAATGAGAAAATAGATGGTGCAGATATTGCGGCTGTTCCAACAGAGCCTTGTAGGTCTAATACATACGCGATTTTAGATTTTATTATATTAAAATCAAATACACTACTTCCTTTGCAATAAGGCTCCTCTGCAACAAAGAATACTACTTCAATATCAGGATGAGATAAATTATTTTCTATAATAATATTTAATGCTTCTAATATTGATACAATACCTGTTACATCATCTGCACCAAGTATAGTATCACCACTTGATTTAATAATATCTCCATCAATAATTGCTTTTTTATTAATACCAGGTGATACTGTATCCATATGAGAAGAAAATAAAATAGGCTCTCCTTTTTTATTTCCTTCTAGGATGGCATAAATATTATTTCCTGAATCATTATTATTAGATAATTTTTTTCCTGCATCATCTACAATAATTTTTAATCCTAATGATTTTAATTTATTAATAAGATATTCATATATATTTTTTTCATGAAAGCTTAATGAATCAAATGATATTAATTTATTAAATTCATTAATTATTCTTTCCTTATTAATCATATTTACCTCCTATAATAAATTTTCATTATTTAATGC
>JAILBI010000171.1 GCA_024681175.1 Acholeplasmatales bacterium | reverse complement strand
GATTATAAATTTGAAATTTATGATGATAAAAATAATTTAATTTATAGTGATTTAATTAGATTTACTTCAGGTATTGAAGAATTAGATATGGGTGTCTAAATATCAAAAAACATTTACAATGTAATGGAAGATAAATATAATTTTGGCAGGTAAATATGACTGAATTAGAAGAAAAAATCAAAGAATTTTATCCAAAGATGGTTGTATTAAAAGGCAAGTGTGAAAATACATTTTCAAATTTAAGTATTCCAGGTTATATAAAAGACTGGTTTTTAATGAGATATGCTGATAATAATGGAAATATTGATGAAACGTTTTTGATTGATAAAATTAAAACTATATTACCGATTAAAGATAATTGGAATATCTTCTTAGAAAGAATTGTTGCTGGAAAAGAAGAAGTAAAAATTCTCGCAAAAATAAAAATTAAATTAAGTATTTCTGATGATGAAATTTATTTTTCATTACCTGATATGGATTTGGATTATGATGAAACTATAATCGAAAAGCATGTATGGGATAAAATAAAATCATCTAATGTCTCTTTAATAGAAGATACTTGGGGAATTCTTACATTAAAATTAATACCATATAAGAAAAAGAATAAAATATCATTGGCTAATTTTCAGGCATTCCAACCATATAAAGTTGATTTAGATTATTATTCTGAAAATAGAAAACAATTTAATATTGATGAATGGTTAGATATATTACTTGGCGCAATTAATTACAAAGGTGCATCATATAAAACTATAGAAAATAAACTTGAGATGATTAAGAGATTGATTCCTTTTGTTGAAAAAAGAGTTAATTTAATTGAATTAGCCCCTAAAGGAACTGGTAAATCATTTGTATTTTCACAAATTAGTAAATATGGATGGTTAAATTCAGGCGGAGTAGTGACTAGAGCAAAATTATTTTATGATATGCATAGCAAGCAATTAGGTTTAATTGGTAATTATGATTTTGTTGCTTTAGACGAAATATCAACAATTAAGTTTTCAGATGTATCTGAGATGCAAGGAAGCCTAAAAGGATATTTGGAAAGTGGAACATTTGCTGTTGGTACTAAAAAGAATCAAAGCGATGCCGGTATGATTTTCTTAGGTAATATTCGTTCTAATAAAATGTCGGAAGATGCTAATATGTTTAGTGAATTACCAGTATTATTTAATGATTCTGCTTTACTTGATAGAATTCATGGATTTGTTAAAGGATGGGATATACCTAGAATGGATGAATCTATGAAAATGAGTGGGTGGGCTTTAAACACTGAATATTTCAGCACAATAATGCATTTATTAAGAGATGAATCAATTTATGATTCATTAGTTGATTCATTATTGATAGTAGAATCAGGTGACACAAGAGATGTTACTGCAGTAAAAAGAATTACATCTGGCCTCATTAAATTATTATTCCCTAATTGGAAATCTATTGACGATGTTAATAAAGATGAGTTCGAAGAATATTGCTTGAATCCTGCTATAAATATGAGAAAGATTATAAAAAAACAATTATGTATTTTAGATGAAGAATATAAAAAGATTCAAATGCCTTCGTTTTCAATAAATATGTAAAAATAAAAACTTGCACTTCATAACTAGGTGCAAGTTTTTATTTCGTATTCTTATTATCTTTGTATAATTCTTTAACATTTGTCCTATTTACAATATAGTCTAGCGAAACATTATAGTAATCAGCTAGCTTAATAAGTAAAAATAATGGTATTTCTCTATCACCGACTTCGTAATGACTATATGCTTGTTGACTTATATTTAAATATTTGGCAACTTGAGATTGAGTTAAGTCTCTATCCTCACGCAATTCACGTATTCGTATCATCTAATCACCTTAAACATTATAAATCAAATGATAATCATTTTATTTTGAAACAACAAAACGGAGTAAAACTAACTGATGTTTGGGAATGATTAACTAACAATATGAAATTAATGCGAATTAATATATTTTAATTATAAATATTAATGTGTTTGTAAATAAATTTACAAATGACTAAAGTTGTAATATACTTTATATGTATAAGACTATGATTTTATAATCATAAATATAAGATGAAGTGGTGATAAGATGTTCGATTTAGAATCGATCACTGACCCTTCCTTTATTAAGAAATTATCTATAAAAGAATTAAATGTTTTAGCTGAAGAAATTAGAACATTTTTAATTGATAACATTTCTAAAACAGGAGGACACCTATCAAGTAATCTTGGTGTAGTTGAAATAACAATAGCCCTATATTATGTATTTGATCCAGAAAAAGATAAATTCTTATTTGATGTAGGACATCAGTCATATGTACATAAAATATTAACTGGTAGAGCTAAAGATTTTAAAACATTAAGACAATATGGTGGAATGTCAGGCTATATTTCAAAAACTGAATCAAAATATGATATATGGGAATCTGGACATTCATCAACATCTATTTCAGCGATGGCAGGTATGTTAACAAATAATCCTACTAACGATAAGATTATTACTCTTATCGGTGATTCATCAATAACTAATGGTGTAGCCTTAGAAGGCTTAAATTATATTGGTGAAAAGGGA
>JAILBI010000126.1 GCA_024681175.1 Acholeplasmatales bacterium | reverse complement strand
AGAATTAATAGAATATTTATTTTATGATTTTTATACTAAAAATGAATATTTTAGAGAGAAATTGTCCGTTTCTAGAAATACAGCAGGGAAATATCTTTCAGAATTAGAAGAATTGGGTGTTTTAACTTCAGAGCAAGTTGGAAAAGAAAAAATATATAAGAATAATTATTTATATGATTTAATTAAAGAATGGTAAAATTCAATTATTTTAGTATTAAAGCATGGCAATTTTGTCCTACTTTTTTTAAAATTTATATGTTTAATTTTTTCCGTAATAATCTGTATATCATTTATAACTTTTATATATCGCCTTTCCTAAGTATTCAGGAGTAATAATTCTTGGTTAGAACAAAGTGTTGCACGTGAATGAGAATTAAGTTAAAATAGTGTTGTTTGATAACACTTAGTATCGTGTGGTTCCCGATAAGTGCCCGAATTTAATAGTAGAAATTAATCATCTAAAAGTAGTAAAAATCCTTTAGTAATGCGTTTTTTTCTAATTTTTGAGTTATTTCAAACAATTCTGTAAACGTTAATTTGTTTGATTATTATAATTGCAAAAAAAGAAGAACAGGCTTGAATATTCTCGAATTCAAGCCGTTTTTTTTATTTTTTGATAGGTTATTATAGTTCGTTTAAATTCGTTAAAAATCATCTAAATTTGATATCGTTGTTGACTTTGTTGTTGCCCAAAAGGTAACTTCAAGGAATATATTAATGGTTTTTCTGCAAATGATTATGATAAAACATTACAAGCTTTATATGAAAGTTTAGTAAGATAATATAATTAATCTTTATAAAAAAATTTAATCTTCTTAAATATTGACAAATTATATATTATATTTATATAATATTTAATGAATTTTGTTCAATATTTTAAGGAGATTTTTTAATTTTATGAGAAAGAAAAAATGTTTTTGGTCTTTAATTGCATCTGCATTATTTGTAGGTTGTTTAACATCATGTGATGATGTTATCCCAAATGATTCCGTTGTAGAAAATGCAAATAATAACAGTCAAGGAACTAATAATACTAGTGAAGGTTCTACTGGAACTAACAGTCCAAATTCAGAAGGGACTAGTAATGGAACCAATAATAATTCACAAACTGTAAGATACAGTATCGAAGATAATGAAATTACTCAAATGGTTTTTAATGAATTTAAAAAGACATTTTCTGATATTACATATGAAGATTTTAGAATAAATGGTAGAAAATCAACTAATTCGGATGAAGTTAGATATTCTTACATGTCTTCAGATATTGAATTAAAAAACAATATTTTTTCATCTAAAGCAATAAGAATTAACGAAACTTCAACTTTTTCAAAATATATAAATAATGAATGGGTTAAAACTCAAGAGTATTATTATATTGGTAGTCAATTCTATATTACATATGAATTAGAGTTTAATGATGATAATACATTTAAATTAATTCGTGAATGTACATTTGACGAAAACGGTAATAGATTAACTCAAAAAATTACACGATATATAAATAATGAGTGGATTAAAACATTAGATTCAATTTCTATTAATGGTGAACCAATTACTATTTATTCTGCAAGCTTAAATTCTGATAATATTATTACTTCCATTGATGAATACACAATTGATGATGAAGGCAATTATTTAACATGTAAAAGTTCGATTCTTTCTAATGGAAAATGGGCAATAAATGAATTTGTTTATATTAATGGTAAGTCAACATTTATTGGTAGTACACAATTAAATGAAGATAAATCATATAATTTTAAATGGGAATATACACGTGATGAAAATGGAAATCTAGTAGCTTCTAAAAGGTTTAATTATATAAATAATGAATGGATATTAGTAACTCATAATGTATATATTAATGGAGAAGAAAAAAATGTTTATTTTATTGCTTTTAAAGATGATAATACATTTAATTCAAAAGATGAAACTTCGTATGATGAAAATGGTAATGTGTTAACTTGGACTGAAACAAAATATATAAATGGCGAATGGATAAATGATTTTAAACGCGAATGTACATATGACGAAAATGGTAACAAATTAACTTGTATAGATTATAAATATATAAATAACGACTGGGTTAAGATATGTGATATTAAAACTATTAATGGTCATATGAAAACTATGCTTGAAATTAATTTTAATGCAAATGGTGAATATGAATCTAAATGTGTATATACATATGACGAAAATGGTAATGAGTTAACTGAAATCAAATCAAAATATTCAAATAATGAATGGGTTGAAGTATCAAATTGTTTTTATATTAATGGTGAAAGGAAAACAACTTATTACTTAAGTTTTAATCAAGATGGTACATTTAATTCTAAATATGAATATGCATATGATAATAGTGGCAATACTTTAACTTCAATTTGTTCTAAATATTCAAATAATGAATGGACTTATTATGAGAAATATGAATATACATATGATGCTAATGGTAATAAGTTAACTGAAATCAAATCAAAATATTCAAATAATGATTGGGCTAATGAATCCAAAAATGAATATACATATGATGAGAATAATAATTTATTAACTAATTTTTATTATATTTATATAAATGATATTCCAACACTATTAGACAAAACAATTTTTAATTATAGTTCT
>JAILBI010000120.1 GCA_024681175.1 Acholeplasmatales bacterium | reverse complement strand
TATTATCAATATTTAATAAAACAGTTTTAACATTATTATTTTTTAAAAGTTCTAAAATAAAAACTAGATTTTGTTTAAATTCATCATTTGAATATAAAGAAATATCGGCTAATCCTAATTTAATTATACATTTAGAATACTTATATTCACCAAGAAAAACACTTAAAAATTTAAATGCTTTATAACTTGTAAGATTAGAATTAGAGAAATTATCAACATTAATATTTTTAAATAAATCGCTTAGGTAAGCTTTATTTACATAATATTTACCTGCCTCATACACTTCTCTTTGTAAATTATTGTTACCAAGTACAATTATTCTATTATTCATAACCTCAGCCCCTTATTATAAAATTACCTCATCTAGTTTTCAATACTAGTATATAACAAAGGTTAAAACTTGTCAATTGTTTTTAATTAAATAAATTGTAATATTTAAAATTTTATGATACAATTTTAATAAATGGAGGATTAGGACATGGAATCAATAAAAAAATCTTTAGAAAATTGGTTAAACGAGTTAAGTAATTTCAGTTTTAAATCATATGAAAATTTACCAGATATTGAATTATATATGGATCAAGTTGTTACATTCTTAGAAAAACAATTATATATATTTCAAACATCAACTTTAGATAAACAAATTACTTCTTCTATGATTAATAATTATGTTAAAGGTGAAGTATTACCAGCTCCTAAAAATAAAAAATATTCAAAAGAGCATTTAGCTTTAATTGAAGAAATTTGTACATTAAAACAAGTATTATCTATCGCAGATGTAAAACAAATACTTGATAAATGTTATAAAGATAATGAAAAAAAAGATAAAGTATTCAATCACTTTAATGAAATAAATTATAATAAAACTACTTCTATCGTTGAAGAAACATTTAAGAACTTAAATGATGTTGATGACAATGATTCTAATGCATTAACAAATATCGCTTTAGAATTTGCAATCACTGCAAATACTTATATTAATATCGCAAAAAGAATTCTTTTCTTAGCAAGAGCTTACGAAAAAATAGAAAACACTAAAAACGAAAAGAAAAAAGAAAAATTAATTGAAGAAGCTCAAATCGAAGAAAATAAAGATGAAGAATAAAATAAGGTGGACACAAGTCCACCTTTTCTTTTACTTCTTTGATAATTCAATTGATCTATTTACACAAGCATCATAACATTCATAAATAGCTTTTTCGAAATCATTATCATAAAGCTTATTTAATCCTGCAATAGTTGTTCCACCCTTAGAACAAACATTATCGATTAATGTTTGAATATCATCTTTAGATTCTAAATATAAATACGCAGATGAAATAACTGAATTAGCACATAAGCCCTTCGCAGTTTCTTTATCAATACCATATGATACTGCTCTATCAACAAATGCCTTCATAAATAAATCTATATATGCTGGCATAGAACCATTCAATGGTAATGTTTGATCCATAAAATCTTCTGTGATTTTATAGGCAACACCAATACAATTAAAAATATTAACAACAATATTTTCTAATTCTTTATTCTCTTTATTTAAAGCATATGTAGATACTGCTTTACCAATTAAAGCAGGTGTATTTGGCATAATTCTGGCGATATTCGCACCATTAAATAAATTTTCGATTGTTTCAATTTTAATTCCAGCCATAATTGAAATGATTTTTTTATTTTTAAAATCATTATTTGAAGGCTTAATTTCAGCGTTAAATACTTGTGGTTTAACAGATAATAAAATAGTTTCTACATTATTAAATAATTCATTATAATCAAGTGTATAATTAAAACCTTTATCCTTATAATCATTTAAATTATCCGGATGTAAGCATAAAAATATTTCTTCTTTTTTATATACATTCTTCTTTAAAATACCATTTAATATACTAGAACCCATTTTACCTAGTCCTAAAATACCTAATTTATACATTATCTTATTTCTCCATTTCCTGAAATAATATATTTATATGTTGTTATTTCTTTAATACCCATAGGTCCTCTTGCATGTAATTTAGTTGTAGAAATACCAATTTCCGCACCAAATCCAAAACAACCACCATCAGTAAATCTAGTTGAAGCATTATGATATACACACGCTGAATCAATTTCTTTAAAGAATTGATTTTTAGCATTAATATCATTTGTTATAATTGCTTCACTGTGCTTAGTTGAATGGCTATTAATAAATGAAATAGCTTCATCAATATTAGAAACAACCTTTATCGCAACAATATAATCATTATATTCTTGATAATAATCTTCATCTGTTGCCTTATTAACATTGATGATTTCTAATACTTCTTCATCTCCACGCATTTCAATATTTAATTTACTAAATTCTTCATATAATCTTTTTAAGAATTTTTCTTTAATATTTCTATCAACAACTATATTTTCAATTGCATTACATACACTTGGACGTTGATATTTAGCATTTATAGCAATTTTAATTGCCATTTCAATATCAGCCTTTTCATGAACATATAAATGACAATTACCCGCACCAGTTTCAATAAATGGAACCTTAGCATTTTCACAAATATAATTAATTAAATTCTTAGATCCTCTTGGAATTAATAAATCAATATATTCCTTTTTAGTAATTAAATAATTAGTATCTTCTCTACTAGTTGATTCAATTAAAGTTATAACATCTGGTGAAATATAATCTTTAATCGCATCCTTCATAGTGTTTACCAATGCTTTATTTGTATTAATAGCTTCTTTACCGCCCTTTAATACACAGGCTGATCCTGCCTTTAAAGTTAAAATTGAAATATCGAACGCAACATTAGGTCTTGATTCAAAAATAGCACAAATAACACCAAATGGAACTCTAATCTTTTTAATATTCAAGCCATTAGCTGTTTTATAATCTTCAATAATTTCACCTACTGGTGATTTTAATTTAATTAAATCAAACGCTGAATCATATAAATCTTTAATTCTTTTTTCAGTTAAAGTTAATCTTTCAATCATTGATTCTTTTAAACCATTCTTTTTAGCATTTTCAATATCTAATTTATTGGCTTCTAAAATAGATTTTGAATTAGCTAAGACAGCTTCAGCCATTTTTATTATTAAATTATTCTTTTCATTATCATCTAATTTATCTAGTAAAAATGAGGCATTCTTACATCTTTTTAATAATTCATCCACAAAATCACCTACAAAATAACTAAATCATTTGCGTGAATAATTTCTTTTTTAGCTAAATGATTTAATACACTTTCATATTCTTTAGTATTTAAGCCCTTAATCTTATCTATTTCATTACTAGAGAAATTAGTAATGCCTTTGGCAATCTTTTTACCATTTTCATCTAATACATCAATAATAGATCCCCTTAAGAATTCACCTGTAACTCTTGTAACACCTTTGGCTAAAATAGATACCTTCTTCTCACTTAATTTATTAATTAAGCCTTTATCTAAAATAATCGCACCAAAAGAATTAGTACTATAAATTAACCAGTGATCTCTTGTTGTAATACCTATTTCATTCTTTTTAAATAAGGTACCAATTTCATCACCATTAATAATATCTAAAATATTACTAATTCTATTAGAATTACAAATAATCATATCAACCTTCGCGCTTGTCGCAATCTTGGCAGCGGTAATTTTAGTAATCATACCACCAGTTCCAACATTAGTTGATGAATCAGAAACCATAGAATTTAATTCTTCTGTGATTTCAGATATTTCATTTATTAATTTAGCATCAGGATATAATTTAGGGTTTTTATCATATAAACCATCTATATCAGAAAATAAAATCAATAAATCTGCCTTAACTATTGGGGCAATCATTGAAGCTAATGTATCATTATCTCCAACCTTAATCTCATCTACAGCTAAAGCGTCATTTTCATTAATAATAGGAATAATTTTTTGTTTAAACATTTCATCAAGAGTATTAGTTAAATATAACATTCTTTTTCTAACTTGGAAGTCATCATGATTTACTAAAATTTGACCAACCTTCAAATTATATATTTCAGATGCTTTATTATAAGCCTCCATAAGCTTAGCTTGACCTAAAGCTGCGCAAGCTTGTTTTAAAGCCATTACACTTGGCTTTTTAGTCATACCAAGTTCATGCATACCTAAGGCAATCGCACCACTAGTTACTAAAACAACCTCAATACCCTTATCAATAAGATTTTTAAAATTTTCCATAACATTTACTATTACAGGTAAATTTATAGATAAATCCATATTAACAAGACTTGAAGAACCTATTTTTACTACTACTCTTCTAACATTCTTAAAATCTCTCATAAAAAATCATTCCTTTATTTTTTAATACTTTCAATAATATCTTTAATCCTCTTAACATTTTTATAATAGTTACCATAGATTAAATCAAAATTATTATCTTTCATATAAATCATATCTTCTTTAGTATCAACATTATTTATGATTATTTCTTTATCATGTTGTTTAGTCAATTCAGAAATATCCTTAATTGAATCTAAACCACCTAATTTAAAATCATAAAATAGATAATCAACTGAATCTAAATAAATATCAAATATATTAGTTGTCGCTATTAAGAAGCCTAATTGTTTTAACTCCTTAATATATTTTATATTACACTTATTAAAAATTAATACAATATATTTTGGATTAATTTTGTAAAAAGCAAGCTGTTTTTTGAAAAAACTAATATTAAAATCACTAAATAATTCTTCGTGAAGTGGTAAATAAAATAATGCATAACCGATGCTATCCTTTAACATTTTTAATTCTTTAAAAGAATTTGATATTAAATATTTATCCATTTCTTTTACTAAATTCTTTCTTTTGATAACCTCATACATCTTATCATATTCTATTTCGTAGCTATCTAAAGTAAGTTTTAGCATAAAACCATATAATGATTTATTTGATAAATTAACTATTTGTTGATAACTAATAGCTATTTTGCCTTTATCAATTCCTTCTGAAATTGTAGTCACTAAATTATTATCATAAAATCTCTTTTTAGATAATTCATTATCATAAAATGCTATATGTGTTTTAATATCATCCATCATTTTAGCATCGTTTAAGGCATCAAGTGCGTAATTTAATGCTTCATATGGTTCAGTAATATTAATACCTTTACCTTTTTTATAAACACCAACATTAAATAATATTTTTAATCTCTTATTTAAATTATCTAAATTCTTAGATGCATTAGATAATATTAATACTAATTTAGATTGTAAGATTCTCTTATCAATAATATCTTTAGCTAATAAAACGAATCTATCTCTATCTAAATGATATAAGCTAAAGCTATATTCATTTGAAATAGCTTCTTTTAATTTTAAACCTAATGCGTAGATTAATTGATTAGTAAAATTAACACCATATAAATCTTCATATAATTTAAAATCAATAACCTCTAACGAAATAACACTAT
>JAILBI010000063.1 GCA_024681175.1 Acholeplasmatales bacterium | reverse complement strand
ATTGAAAAGCCATTATTAGAAATAGATTCTAGGGAATAGGCAAATAATATTCTATTATCTGTCTTTTGATAGATTGCGCCATCATCCTTTAAAATCTTTTTATATATTTCTAAAAATGTAGGGCTTGTTAATCTTCTTTTTGCATGATGACGCTTAGGCCATGGATCTGAAAAATTTAGATATATCACATCTAAGCTTTTTTCTTTAAAATATGTGCCTAGCTCTAGAGCATCTACATTAATTAATTTTAAATTATTTAAATCATAATTAAGAGCCTTTTCTAGGCATCTTAATAATACTGAATCAAATTTTTCTACTGCAATAAAATTAATTTCGGGATGGGCTATTGCGTTTTCTACAATAAATTTACCCTTACCACATCCTATTTCAATATGAATAGGATTTGTATTATTAAATATATTAGGAAATTTACCCTTTAAGCTTTCTAAATCATTAATAAAATATTTATTATTATCTTGACATAAGCGCTCTTTAGCATCTTTAATTTTTCTTAATCTCATTTACATAAATTCCTTATCGCATTATAGTATATCTCAATTGATTTATAAAAATCTTCCTGATAAAAATATTCATTGGCAATGTGGCATGTATCCTCTCTTCCTGGGAAGCAGGGGCCAAATGCAACTGCGTTTTCTAATTCTCTTGCATAAGTGCCACCACCAATGGTATATGCCTTATTCACTGTATCACCTGTTACATCAGCATATGCCTTCATTAATGAGGTGACAAGCTTGGAATTTTTAGATATAAAATGCTTTTTCGACTTACTAATATATCTAAATTCATAATTATATTCCTCACATTTAACACTTAAAGCTTGATCTACAAGCTCGAAACAGCCATCCATTGGTAATCTTAAATTAACACCCATTTTAATTCTATTTTCATTGATTTTTAAAATAGCAAAATTAGAAGTTAATTTACCCATTTCATTATCATTATATGCATATCCTATTTTTTTACCATATGGGTCAAATAAGAAATATTTTTTAACAAAATCAGCAAATTTTGATTTAGTATATTTAGAAATAAAATCTAATAAAATATATATAGCATTTAAGCCCTTTTGAGGCAAAGAGCCATGGCTTGAAATGCCATATGAAACAAGCTTATTATCGATTATTTCACCTTTATAATTATTTTCTTTTAAATATGCTAAATATTTATCCTTTAAATCATGTCTTAAAATACATTCCGCTTTTGATGGGACAATATTATATCTATCTCCTGCATCAAAATAACATATTTCATTATCACCCTCATCAGATGTTATATCATATGATGAAATTGCCTTTTCTCCATATATACATGGGAATGCAGCATCAGGTGAAAATGCGATGCTTGGAGATATTTCCTTTTCTAAATATCTTTTTAAGCATCTAGATCCTGTTTCTTCATCACAGCCTACAATTAATCTAATTCTCTTATTAGGCTTAAATCCTTCATCAAGAAGCATCTTCATCGCAATATATCCAGCTACAACGCCACCCTTATCATCAAGTGCGCCACGGCCAAACATTTTGCCATCCTTAATTGTAAGCTCAAGAGGATTTGTATCCCATTCTTCTTTTTTATATGGAACAATATCAAGATGGGCTAATATTCCTAAAATATCCTTTCCTTCACCAAATTCTAAATGTCCTGCATAATTATCAATGTTTTTAGCTATAAAGCCATCATTTTCTCCATATGATAATAAATAATTTAATATATCATATAAATCTTTTCCAAATGGCTCCTTACCATTTTCCTTATAGGATTTTAATGTTGAATCATAAGATATTAATTTAGATAAAAGATCTAAAGCTTTTTTTTCATAATCCTTTTTAAATCTTTCCATAAATTCCATAAATAATCACCTCAAAAAATAAGGCAAGACCCTAGGGTCCTGCCATATAATTATATTTCTTTCCCTAAGCCAAGTTCAAAGATTTTATCCTTAATTGCTTGCATTGCATCAGCTTCATCTTCGCCTTCACAGCTTATAGTAATAGTTGTGCCACTATATACACCAAGTGACATAACACCCATAATTGATTTAAGATCTACAACTTTTTTTAAAGCTGTAAGAAGTATTTGAGATTGATAATCCATACATGTATTAACAAGCTCTGTTGCAGGGCGTGCATGTATTCCCATTTCATTTGTTATTCTAAAAGATTTTTCAACCATATTCACACCTCTTTATAATATATTATCTAAATTATCTTTAATAATTTTTGAATCGTATTTAAATAAAACTTTTATTGTATTTCCTGTAACAAATACACCAGCCTGGGCCATTTCCTTTAATTTATCAAATACAGCCTTTGATGTATCCTTTAAATCGATTTTTAATCTACCATTTAATACATCAACCTTATCTATATTATCCTTACCGCCAAGTGATAATAATAATTCATCCATGAATTCATTATCAACCTTAACATGACCTTTATTCTTCTTTTTAAATTTTAAAGCTAATAATATCAAAATTAAAACCAATAATACACTTACCGCAATAATTGTTATTAAGATAGGCATTGATAATAAAAATGATATATTATTTATTTTTCCCATCGACAAACCTCATCAATATATTATAATTATATAAATTTATGACTTTATTATCAAGTGATATAATTCATTTTTATTATAAATAATAAAATAATT
>JAILBI010000154.1 GCA_024681175.1 Acholeplasmatales bacterium | reverse complement strand
CAATTAGTGCATTACAACTATTATTTGAATTATATTTAGTGTTTTTGGAATCAACAACTATACTTTCAATTGATGAACAATTTTTAAATGCATCGCTTGCTATCGATGTTACAGTTGAAGGAATTGATAAACTTTCTAAGCCAGTGCAATTAATGAATGCTTCTTTATAAATTGATAAAAGGCCATCATTAAGATTAATATTAGTTAGGCTTGAACATCTAGAAAATGCATAATTTTTTATTGATAACATAGTAGATGGAAAATTAATAGTCTGAAGATTACTACATCCACTACAAGCATAAATATCAATAATTGTTATACCTTCACTAAATGTAATACTCTTTAATCCTAAATAACCATGGAATAAATTTGTTGTGTCTAGTGAATCTGTCGAATCAATAACAGCATTTTCAAGCAAATTATATTTTTTTTCATTAAATGAGACACTACCTTCTTCATCTTTCAAATATAGATAATATGAACCATTTAAAATACTGACTTCATCAGTTTTTTTATCAATTTTAATCCAACCATTTAAATCACCATCATAATATATTTTAGTGGATGAAAATTTATAAAATGAATTTTTTTCAAATTTAACAACATCTTCAGATAAAGATATCGTATCAAGATTTATATTCATAAACGCACCAGTTTGAATATAATCATCATTTGTTATAACAACATTCTTTAATGTTTTTGGAATATAATATGTAGCTGTTCCTAAATTATATTTTTGACTAATACTATTTGAATATGTTTGACTTTCAGTACCAAATATATATCCAAATGGATAATGATTTTCTGTTGTTAAAGTATCACTACTATATAGTTTTCCTCCTACAAAAGGTATCGTTAAAGAAACTAAATTTGAAGCAGTATTAAACGCACCTTCACTTATTTCTGTTACATAATTTGGTACAACTATTTCTGTAATAGTATTATCCTTTAATCCCGTAATATTTAAAGTTGTTTCTGTTGAAGTAAAAGTAAAATTAGATAATTCTTCATTAATTTCATATTTAGCAATAATATTTAATGATTTATCATTTAATGTAAATAAATAAGATGATTCTTTTGTCACAAATTCATCATTATTATACCAACCTAAAAATTTATAACCTAGATTTGTAACTTGAGATACTGTAAAGCTATCTCCAACATTTATATCTTCTAAAGATGGATATGAAAGAGTTCCAGCATTTAAAATATTAGTTGAGACATTAGCTGAAACAAATTTAGCTTCAAGTTCTATATTTCCAAATAATGATGAATCAATTTTTGTAATTTTTTTATCGCCTAAATACCAACCTTCAAAGACACCATCCTCAAGTACTGGATCTAATAAATTTGTATCAGTTGATGTTTGATAATAAGATGGATTATTCTCATTATTAGTTGAACCATTTAATTTATATGTGATTGTAAAATAGTCCCAGTATGCGACAAGGTCAATTGCTTCTTTTGCCTCAAAACTATATACTCTATCGCTTGATATTTTAGTATTACCACTATACCAGCCTAAAAATTTATATGTTGAATTTTCACTTGCAGATAATTTTACTGTAGTATTCTTTTTTATATCTAAAGATAATGTATCACTATCATTTAATGTAACAGTACCAATCTCATTATTATAAGATGAAATATTTATTGTCACAACAGATGAATCTTCATTAGTTGAAATAACTTCTTCACTTGTTTTTTCTGTTGAAGTTATTACATCAGCTGATGATGTACTTTTCTCTTCTGTTTTGGTCTCTGTATTATTTGTTTTTTTACTACCACATGATGTTAAAGATGCCATAGTTAAAGCAGCAACAAATAATGTCAACATTATTTTCTTTGTTTTTTTCATATTAAAATCTCCAATTCTACTTTATAATTATATCATTTTATAATTATCAAGACAATAATTTAAAATAGACTACAAATATGCTTCGTAGCCTTAATTTAAAGCAATATTTTGTTAATAAAAGCAAAAAAGACTTACATTTCTGTAAGCCTAATTTCATATTTATTCTACTACCTTTTCTATTATGATAGTTCCATCAGTATCATAATACCACCAGTTTCCACTTGTTGTTTCTTCTGCACCATTATTTGTAAAATAATACCATGTTGCATTTATTAAGGATGTGTTACTAGTTCCAATAGATAAGGATGCTTCTCTATAAGAATATGTATTACAATAATAAACCTTTGATAAATGTGTGACATTTACGAAAACATAATTTTTAATATTAGTCATTGAAGATGGAATAACTATATCAGTTGATGATAATAAACTAGAATATTTATTACCTTTATATTCTACTGTTCCTTTTTCATCTAATACATATAAATTAGATATATAATACAATGTATTTGCCTCTTTACTACTAAGATTCATATTTAACCAATTATCTATTGTCCCACCATAATATAAATTTAATGAGCTACTACAATTTTTAAAAACATTTCCATAAATAGTAGTTACACTAGAATTTATAATAATCATATACTAAGCTATGAATCATATATATTTTATTATCTTTAATTATAATAGCTCTAGCTGATGGTCTTTTAAATGCTTTACCAGTTTTATCATAATTCTTTAAATCTATTTAGAATAATAATCTCATATTTATCTCGCTTTCAATTTAATTATTCAACATAATTAATGGCACAAGCATTTCATCTGTTAAGGATGTATGATGTCCTTTATGGCGCTTAGATACAGGTGTTAATAATGCTATTTTATTAGTATATGTCCCTATCGCAATATAATCACCTAATAATTCTTCTTTATCACCATATGGTCCAAATACACCCTTATCTATCAAATCTTTGGTTTTATAAAGTATGAAATCTTCTTTATATTTATTATTAAAATATTCTTCAAAATCTTTTCTACACTCTTCTTTAACCAAAAATGAAACTGCTCTTGAATCTAAATAAGGATATATTTTTAACATATCCATTAATCTATCATCATGGTATAAATCAACATATCCTTCTACATCTATTTGCCCATGATCAGCTGTAATTATAAATAATGTGTCTTTTGTATTTTTATATATTGTTTCAAATTCATCATTTATTCTATTTATTAATCTTTTAGATTCAATGCTTGATACTCCATATTCATGCATTGTAGTATCAGGTTCATATAAATATGAATAAATAAACTGCTTATCATTTTTATTTAATATTGTATTAATGTTATTAAAGAAATCTTCTATTGTTT
>JAILBI010000014.1 GCA_024681175.1 Acholeplasmatales bacterium | reverse complement strand
CTTTAACCATTATATATTCTTCTTCATTTTCATTTATAATCTTAAAACCAACATTTAAATATAATTTAGTTGCATAATTTTCTTTTTGAACAGATAATGATACATTTTTATATCCTTTATTTTTTAATAATTCTAATATATTTATCATTAACTTAGTACCATAGCCCTTACCTCTATATTCTTCATATAAAGATATAGCTAAAGATGGTGTATTATCATCAATATGACCATAATCATTCATTATTCTTGTCCAGACAGCTCCAACAATTTTATTATCATCTATACAGACTAAACAATAATCATCTTTATTTGAATAAAAATTATTATAATATAATTTTAATTCTTCTTTATTAATAATATCTCTTGAAGGCTTTTTAATTCCTTTTGGAATATAAATTGCTTCATATAAGAAATCCTTTAATACATTTATTTCATTTTTCTTCAATTTTCTTATAATCATATAAACCTCCAAAAAAAATTAAAAATAAGGCGTAGAAATTCTACGCCTCTTTTTAGTAATTATTATTACTTAGGTTGCTTACCAATGTATGCTAAGATACCACCATCAACATATAAAATATGTCCGTTAACTGCATTTGAAGCATCAGATGCTAAGAATACAGCTGGTCCTGCAAGTTCTTCTGGTTGTAACCAACGGCCTGCTGGTGTCTTTGCACAAATGAAAGCATCAAATGGATGACGAGAGCCATCAGCTTGTCTTTCACGAAGTGGAGCAGTTTGTGGAGTTGCGATATAACCAGGTCCAATACCATTACATTGAATATTGAATTCACCATATTCAGAGCAGATATTTCTAGTTAACATCTTTAAGCCACCCTTAGCTGCAGCATAAGCTGAAACTGTTTCACGACCAAGTTCAGACATCATAGAGCAGATGTTAATAATCTTACCATGACCTTTTTTGATCATTGAAGGGATAACTGCCTTAGCAACGATGAAAGGAGCGTTTAAATCTACATCAATTACTTGACGGAATTCAGCTGCAGTCATTTCAACCATAGGGATTCTCTTAATGATACCTGCGTTATTAACAAGGATATCAATAACACCTACTTCTTTTTCAATTTGTGCAACCATTTTATTTACTGCATCTTCATCACAAACGTTGCAAACATAACCATGTGCGTCAATTCCTGCTTCTTTATAAGCAGCGATACCTTTGTCTACAAGCTCTTGCTTAATATCGTTGAAAACGATATTAGCACCAGCTGCAGCAAAGCCTTTAGCGATATTGAAACCAATACCATATGAAGCACCAGTAACTAGGGCAACTTTGCCATCTAGTCTAAAATCATTCATGTTCATTTTTCTATTTCCTCCAATTTTTATTAATACTTAAGGCGTATCATTCCATAATAAATAATAATTATTATTTAAGATCCTTTGTAAGAATATGATCCATATCATCATAATCTTGATTTTCGCCACACATACCCCAAATGAATGTATAATTCATTGTTGCAGATGCAGCATGGATTGACCAAGAAGGTGAAATTACAGCCTGTTCAGGGCCCATTACTAAATGACGAGTTTCATCTGGTCTTCCCATTAAATGGAATACTCTATCTTCCTCAGGGAAATCAAAATAGAAATAAACTTCCATTCTTCTTTCATGAGTATGACAAGGCATTGTATTCCAGCATGAACCAGTTGCAAGAGCAGTCATACCCATTGCAAGTTGGCAAGAATCAATAATTGCTGTATTGATATATTTATTAATGATTCTCTTATTCATATGCGCATCATCACCTAAATTTTGATGAATTGCTTCTACAGCTTTAATATCGCCCTTGAAAGCTTTTAAATTTTCAGCTGTATATGCGATATAAACATTTGGATATACCTTATGAGCTGGGCTTGATGTCATATAGAATTTAGCAGGATTTTTAGCATCCTTAGATGTAAATACTATATCCTTTACGCCAAGACCAACATACATACCATCTTTATGTTTAATTTCATATGTTTTACCATCAAGTGAAACAGAACCTTCACCACCAATGTTGATGAAGCCAAGTTCTCTTCTCTCTAGGAAATATTTAGCTGCAAGTTCCTTAGATGTTTCAAGCTTTAAAGCTTTTTTAACAGGCATAATACCACCTGCGATAATACGATCTTGATGAGAATAAGTTAATAAAATATCATCTGCTTCAAATACTTTTTCGATAAGATATTTTTCTCTTAATTCTGTAGTATCATATTTTTTTGAATCATCAGGATGATTAGCATATCTAATATCTAATTTCATTGTACCTTTCGGCTCCTTATTTTAATTTATTTGTTATAAAATCATAAGAAAATTTCATATCTTCTGGCTTAGATCCTTCAAATATTAAATAAGCATTTGGACACTTTTGTTTAATAATTGGAAGCATATAATCAAAATTCATGATTCCTTTTCCTATGCAGCATTGCTTTAATGCTTGATTTTCATCATCGACTACAAAATCCTTAATATGGAATATAACGATTCGATCCTCAAACAAATTTAAGCAACGATCAAAAATTCTTTCATGATCTTTATAATTAGTATAAGAAAGATAATTATAAATATCTACGATATAATAAATAGCGTCACTATTAACTGCATTAACTAAATTATATAATGCTTCTGGATTATACATACAATGTCCATATGCACCCTCTAAAGCTATTTTTGCATTATTTTGTTCAGCTACCTTAGCTAAATCCTTAAAGATTTTAACGTCAGTATTAAATGCATCCTTAGTTCTATTTAAAGGATTATATGTCCATTTATCATCATTAAATGAACCAGTTTCAGTACCTACAAATCCAGCATGAAAATCATTCATATATTTTAAATGTTCTTTAAATTTTAATATTAATGATTCTACCTTTTCTTTATCAGAATGAACTGGATTAAAATAAGCACCTAGCATTGCAATTTCAAGTCCTTCATTAGCAAATGCTTCATAAAAAGAATTTGCTTTTTCTTTAGATAAAGTTCCTGCTAAGCCTGTTTCGCCTTCAATAGCTTTATTTAAAACTAATTGAACTGCATCAAAGCCAATTTCTTTTGCTTTTGTAGCAAGAGTTTTTGCATCACTTTTACCTAAATCATGAACTCTAACGCCTATTTTCATAAAATTCCTCCTTCAAGCACATAAAATCCCTTAAAGGAGGGATTTTAAATCAGTGTATAAAACTAACGTTGTACACGTCCGTTTGCATTTCCACCAGCAAGAGATTCAACTTCATCAGCTGATACTAAGTTGAAGTCACCATTGATAGTATGCTTTAAAGCAGAAGCTGCAACTGCGAATTCTAATGCTTCGCCTTGAGTCTTCTTAGTTAATAAACCATGGATGATACCACCAGAGAATGAGTCACCACCACCGATACGGTCAATGATAGGGTTAATGTCATAACGCTTAGATTCATAGAATTCTTTTCCGTTATAGATTAATGCCTTCCAACCATTGTGTGTAGCTGAGAAAGATTCACGTAATGTAGAAATAACATACTTGAAGCCAAATTCTTTAGCCATTTGTTCGAAAATCTTGTGGTAACCAGCAGCACCAGTTTCACCAGCTTCAACATTTGCATCTGGTTTGAAGCCTAAGCATAATTCTGCATCTTCTTCATTTCCGATACATACATCAACATATTTCATTAAAGGTTTCATAATAGAAATAGCCTTTTCAGATGTCCATAATTTCTTACGGAAGTTAAGGTCAACTGATACAGTTGCGCCAGCCTTCTTTGCAGCGATACAAGCAAGCTCAGTTAATTTAGCAGCTTTATCAGAAATAGCTGGAGTGATTCCTGACCAGTGGAACCATTTAGCACCTTTGAAAATTTCATCAAAATCGAAATCTTCAGGATCAGCACATGCAATTGATGAACCAGCACGGTCATAAATAACTTTTGAAGGTCTCATTGATGCACCAGTTTCAGCATAATAAATACCTACTCTATCTCCACCACGAGCGATATAGTCAGTATTAACACCATATCTTCTTAAAGAGTTAACTGCAGCTTGACCAATTTCATGCTTTGGTAACTTAGTTACGAAATAAGCATCATGACCATAATTTGCAACTGATACTGCAACGTTAGCTTCTCCTCCACCATAAATTACATTAAAGTTGTCTACTTGAACAAAACGATTTTGTCCAGCTGGTGATAATCTAAGCATGATTTCACCCATTGTTACGATTTTAGCCATTTTTCTTTTAATCTCCTTATTTCTTAATTTTAATTTTAATAACAGCTTTTTCAACCATATCTTCATTAGCTTTTGCTTTAGCTAAATGAGCATCTTCAGGATATACAATTGCAAATTGAGCAGTGCCATCGCCAAGTTCAACGAATAATGCATCCTCAACCTTGCTTGGATCATCCTGGTTATATTTAACTACATCCTTTTCAGTATTGTAGCCGGTTGTTTCTTTTAATGTTGGATTTGCTTGATCAGTGTAGCCGAATAATTCTCTACCCTTTAATACGATTTGCATGTCAAGATAATATCTATGACGTTCAAAAAAGCAATCCTTTAAATCTTTAGCAACATATGTATCACGGTTAATGTATACATTATCGCCATCAACAATAGTTTTTCCTTTTGGAAGAGCCATTAAATCATTATTTAAAATATAATCAATAGCTTTATCTAGATTTTCATCTAAGCCTTTATATCTTTCGATATGTTCTAATTTACCAACAATCATATTATTTCCTTTCTATCTTACAACTTCATAATTTCCGTTAGCCTTCATGAATGTTTCAATATCATCGCATGAGAAAGTTGAAGCATCACCAGCAATTGTATGCTTTAATACACTTGTTGATAAGCCATAACGAACGGCATATTTTGGATTATTAAAATCTAATAATAGACCATGAATGACACCTGATGCGAATGCATCACCACCACCAATACGGTCAAAAATATTAAATCTAATTGGATCTGTTAATTCCCAAGATAATTCATCACCATTAAGTTCAAAATAATATCCTGCAAGTGAATTATCAGTTGCAGTATATACAACTCTATCAGTTCCGAATATATAACGTAAATTATATTTCTTAATCATCTTAGGGAAAACATTTCTTCTCTTTTCAGATAATGTTGCATCTGGATTAAATCCTTCATCAAGAGGGATTTCTAATATTGTGTTTGCATCATAAAATGAAGCGAAAACAATATCAACGTATTTCATTATCTCTTTGTAGCAAGGTCTTGCTTCTTCAACTGTCCATAATTTAGAACGATAGTTGAAATCAAAGCTTACAGGCACATTGTGCTTTTTAGCTTCAATAATAGCTCTCATTGCTACCTTTCTTACTCTTTCACCAAGGGCAATAGTTATACCAGATAAATGGAACCATGTTGCATCAGAAAAAATTTCATCCCAATCAAATTCAGCTTCATCTACACGAGTGATAGCTGAGTGCTTACGGTTATAAATAACCTTTGATGGTCTGCCACCAAATCCTGTTTCAAGGAAATAAATACCAATTGTAGTAGATCCTCTTACAACATAACTAGTATCAACACCATTAGATAAAAGGTGAGTAATTGCGCCATCTCCTAATTGGTTAGGAGGTAGCTTACTCATAAAATATGTTTTATGTCCCATGTGTGCTAATGCTACGGCAACGTTAGCCTCACCACCACCATAATTAACCTGGAATGAATGAGCTTGGTTAATAGTTGCATAATCTTGTGTAGATAAACGAAGCATTATTTCACCAAAAGTGACAATTTTTTCTTTTTTCATATTCCCTCCTAGGGATTTTATTATTTAGATGCTTTTGCAGCCTTATATTCAGCAATGAATTTCTTAGCAGTTTCAGTAACTAAAGCAAAGTCACCCTTCTTAGCACCAGCAGTTAATGATGAACCAGCAGATACAGCAACTACACCTGCCTTAACCCAATCCTTAATGTTGTCAAGATCAACACCACCAGATGGCATTAAGCTTGCATAAGGGATAGGTCCCTTAACATCTTTAACAAATCTAGGTCCTAAAATGTCGCCAGGGAATACCTTAATAACATCTGAACCAAATTCCATAGCAGTAACGATTTCTTTAATTGTTTGTGTTCCTGGAACATATGGGATTTGATATCTGTTAGCTAATTTAGCAACATTTTCGTTGAAAGATGGAGCAACAATGAACTTAGCACCAGCTTCAATAGCACCCTTACAAGTTTCAGGGTCTAAAACTGAACCAGCACCAATTACAACTTCCTTATTGTCCTTATACTTTTCAACTAATGCTTCAATAATAGCACGAGCTCCTGGTACAGTATAAGTTAATTCAATAGCGCAAACGCCACCAGCAATACAAGCATCAGCAATCTTAATTGCTTCTTCTTTGCTGTTTCCTCTAACTACGGCAACAACACCGATGTTAGCAATTTGATTTAAAATATCAAACTTTTTCATTTTTATCAAGCCTCTTTTCTTCAATTAATTTCGCACGATTTCTCAATGCGTAAACTACTAGTATAATTATAGTTTTAAATGATGTTTTTGTCAATGTTAGATAATCCATAATATTGCAATTTATAATTAAATTAATATCATAAGATATTATATTGATTATTTTTTGAAAAGTATTATAATTTTTACGCATATTGAGGAATTTAAAAATGATATTTACAATTATTATTTCTTCTATTGCTTTAATATCGATGATTTTATTAATCATATTTCTTCCACAAATAAAAATATTTGGAAGAAATTTTGATACATTTTATATCCCGATATTAATTGCCGCAATAATATTTTTAATAACTCCATATTTAGATAATAAATTATTATTTGATATATTAACA
>JAILBI010000255.1 GCA_024681175.1 Acholeplasmatales bacterium | reverse complement strand
TATTATTATCTGATCTTGATAATACTTTAATTTCTTATAATGAAAAAGAACCAAGAGAAGAAACGTATACTTTAATTAATAAAATTAAAGAATTAGGCTTTGAATTTATTATTGTATCTAATTCAAAGAAGGATAGAGCACCTAATTTTGCAAAAAAAATAGGCGTCCCTTGTGTTAGATTTGCAACAAAGCCATTAAAGCGTGGTATTAAAAAAGCAATTAAAAAAATTGCTTCAAAAAAATATAATAATAATGAAATTATATTATTTGGTGATCAGGTTATGACTGATATTATAGGGGCAAATAGATCTAAAATTAATTCTTGTCTAATTAAGCCTATAGATAGAAAATCAGAACATTTCCCTACATCATTTAATAGAAAATTTGAAAGATTTTTTTTAAAAAGAATAAAAAAGAAAAAGAATGATATTTATAATATCTATTTTAAGGAGTTTAATTGTTATGAGTAAAAAATGTGTTGGCTGTGGTGCAACATTACAAAATAATGATGATAATAAACCTGGATTTATTCCTGAAATTAAAGAAGATAGTAAATATTGTAGAAGATGCTTTAGGTTAATTCATTATAATGAATTACCTAAAATAGTAGCTTCACAAGCTGATTATGAAAAGGTTATTAATAACACATTAAGAAGAAATGATTTAATATTATATGTTATTGATATCTTTGCATTAAAAACTACTTTAATTAAGGATATGACAAGACGTCTTAAGGATAAGGATGTTATTATTGTTGCGAATAAATATGATGTATTACCTAAGAGTACTAATATTACTAAGGTATTAAATTATATTATTAAAGAAACTAAAAAATTTGATATTAAAATTTTAGCAACTCATATTGTTTCATCATTAAAAAATTTATATATTGATGATTTAATTAATACAATTGAAACATTTAGATTTGGTCGTGATGTAACAGTTGTAGGTGTTGCAAATGTTGGAAAATCTTCATTAATTAATGCGATATTAAAGCATGATGGACCAGGTAAGGATGAGGTAACATCATCAATGATACCTGGTACAACATTAGATGAAATTAAAATTCCATTCTTTTCTAAAAATAATTATTTAATAGATACTCCAGGTTTAATAAATGATAAGGATGTATTATTAAAATTATTACCATTTAGTTATAAAAAGATTATTCCAAAGCATGAAATTAAGCCTATTACATTTCAAATAAGAGATAAAGAAGCATTTTTTGTAGGTGGCTTAACATCTATATCAATTAGATGTAAAAATAATGCATCGATGATATTTTATGTATCTAATGATTTAAATATTCATAGAACAAATGATTCTAAGGTTAAAGATTTATTTCAAAATCGTTTAGGTACATTATTAAATCCACCTTTAGAGGAAGAGAAAAAATTTATAGCTTATCAAGAGAAGAAATTTGTTTTTGATGGAAATAAGAAAAAACAAATTTGGTTCCCTGGCTATGGCTTTGTAGTAGTATCTGGTAGATGCCAATTAACAGTTAGATATATTTTTGGAACGGAGTTATACGCAAGTGATTCAATCATTTAAGGATGAATTAGAATTAGCAAAATCTACTGTCACTAAGCATTTTGATGATTCTAAGAAAAAAAGATTAATTCATATTTATGGTGTAGCTGAAATGGCTATGGATCTTGCAAAAAAATATGGTCTAGATCCATATAAGGCAGGTATTGCAGGCTATATGCATGATTATGCTAAATATGATGATTTTGAAAAAGAAAAAGAATTATTAAATGAAGAAGATAAAAAAGAATGTGAAAAATATCCATTTTTATATCATGCATATTTATCTGCAATAGCTTATAAAAAATATGTAGGTAATGATGAAGATATATATAATGCAATAAGAAATCATGTCTTTGGTAGACCTAATATGTCTATGCTTGAGGCAATTATAATGATTTCTGATTATACAGAAAAAAATAGAACATATGAAAGCTGTATAGAATGTAGAAATATATTACTTGATGGTGATATGGATCAAGCAATTTATAAATCTTTATTATATACTATTAATCATGTTAAGGAACAAGGTGATACACCTCATCCAAGACAATTAGAAGTATTTAATGAATATAAGGAGAAAATTAAAAAATGAATTTAGAAGAAAGAATTATTGATTCTATTCAAAAAGTAAAAGGAAAAGATATTGTTATATATGATTTAAAGGAACGTTCACCATTCTTTGACATGATTGTTGTCGCATCATGTGATTCTGAACGTCAAGCTAGTGCCTTTTTAACATATTTGAAGGGCCACGAGGATGAAGGTGTAAAAATAAAGGGCGTTGAAGGCGAGGACTCACCTTGGGTTTTAGTTGATTTAGGCTCTGCGATAGTTTCTGTATTTACACCTTTTGAGCGTGAAAGAATTGAAATAGATAAATTATATAGTGATTATCCTTCAAAAAAAATTGACGACTAAAATTTATAGTCGTCATTAATATTGAATAATTTTCTAAAGCTTTTATCTTTATTTTCAAATAAATATAAATTAATTGAATCTAAATATTCATTAACCTCAAATATTGATTTGTTCATAATATTATCTAAATCATTTAATAATTTTTCATCAACATTATCATATTTGATATATCTATAATTTAATTTATATTTTTTATTTTTGAAAATAAATTTTGGTGAAAATATATTTTTTATCGCATAATGCTT
>JAILBI010000228.1 GCA_024681175.1 Acholeplasmatales bacterium | reverse complement strand
CTATAAAATTCTGTTTCAAATTTATAATTTAATGGTAAAAAATAATTATTAAATTTATTAATATCAAAATTAATATATGTATATGCATTTTTGCATCTTAAATAGCCTAATTCTTCATATAATTTAATATCATTAGGATTTGCAAAAAGCATTTTTCTTTTGCCTATTAATAATTTTTCTAATTCTTTTATTAAATTTAGTCTAATATCATATTCTAAAGAATATGTACCAATTATAAATGCAGTTTCAACACCCTCTGACAAAGCTCTTGCAAATCCTACAAGCTTATTATCTATATATGCTGATACTATGTATCTTGTATTATCAAGTGCATATTTAAAATCATCATATGATTTAAAATAATTATCATTTTGTAATTTATATGCATCTTTATAATCTTTTTCTTCTATATTATTTTTATAAATAATACTCATAAGATTTACTCCTTTAATTATTTATATTCTCTATCTCTATTATGTTTAGAATTCCATTCATCTAAATTTGGACCTAAAGGTAATATTTTATATGGATTTGATACACAGCAAAGGTGATAATGCTTCTTTATTGTATCAAAATTTGTTGTGTCTCCAAATCCTTTAGTTTGGTACAAATCTCTTGCATAGCCCCATAAATTTTTATATTCCTTTAAGGTTTTTAAATTAACCTTAAATGCATTATGATATGCAATATCAAATCTTACTAATGTAACATATAATCTTATATCAGATTCGGTTATTTTATCTCCAAATAAATATCTTGAATGTGATAATCTTTCTTCAAGCTCATCAAATTTTTTAAATACATTCATTACCGCATCCTCATAAGCCTCTTGGCTTCTTGCAAAGCCTGCTTTATATACACCATTATTTACTTTATCAAATAGATCATCATTAAATTTATCTATTTCTTCTCTTAATTCTACTGGATATAAATCAGGTGCACCTTTTTTATGAAATTTAGTCCATTTAGTTTCCCAATATCTAGTTAAATTAAAATAATCATTATTTACTACCTTTTTTGTTTTAAGATCTACTACACATGGTACTGTAGGTCTTCCATTATATTCTGGGTCAGTTTTTAAATATAATTCACTTAATAGGTGAACACCTAAAACTGGATCAACTCCATCCTTATCAAGTGTAAATGCCCAATCAGATGTAGGTGTATCAGGTCTTACAGGATCAAGTGTTCCAACACTTATTACATCCTCTAAGCCTAAAAGACTTCTTACAATGATTGATCTATGTGCCCAAGGACAAACAGGAGCCCATATTAATCTATATCTATTAGCCTCAACTGGAAGCTCTCCTTCTTTATCTCCAAAAGGTGTAGTAAATCTATTTTTTTGTCTTACAAATTTACCACCTTCACCATGTTCTGTTTTTAATGATTCAACATAATTTTTATTATTTATTTTTCTATTTGCTAAGCTACAAGAAATTTCACTCATAATTAATCCTCATATAAATCACTTGATAAATAATGATCGCCACCATCAGGGAAAATAACTACAATGTTTTTGTCCTTATTTTCTTCTCTTTTTGCAACCTCTACTGCAGCATATAATGCAGCTCCAGCAGATATACCAATTAAGATACCTTCCTTTTTAGGTGATAATCTTGCAAAAAAGTAAGCATCATCATCTGATACATCAATTACTTCATCAAATAATGATTGATCTGTTGTTTCAGGTGTTGCACCACCACCAATACCTTGTATTTTATGTGGTCCATGTACACCACCATTTAAAAGTGGTGAGCCAAGTGGTTCTACTGCAACAATTTTAATATCAGGCTTTTGTTCTCTTAAATATCTACCTGTACCAGATATTGTTCCACCTGTACCTGATGTAGCAACTAAAATGTCTACATTACCATCCATATCATCCCAAATTTCAGGACCTGTAGTTTTATAATGTGAGCCTGGATTATTAGGATTTTTACCTTGTCTTGGTGTAAATGCATCAGGATATTGTAGCAATAATTCATCAGTCTTTTTAGCACCACCAGCCATTGATTGGTTGCTTGGAGTTAAATAAACATCAGCACCATAAGCTTTTAATAATACAACACGCTCATGGCTCATATTTTCTGGCATACAAATTTTGACCTTATATCCTTTTGCAGCACCAACTAAGGCAAGACCAATACCTGTGTTTCCACTTGATCCTTCAATAATCATGCCACCTTCCTTTAATAATCCTTCTTTTTCAGCTGCCTCAACCATTCCAAGTGCCATTCTATCTTTAATAGATCCACCTGGATTAAAAAAATCAACTTTTGCAAATAATTTTGCTTTCAAATTATATTCTTTTTCTATTCTATGTAATCTTACAATTGGAGTATGTCCAATTGTTTCTAAAATATTATCATATATCTTTCCCATAATAACTCCTTAGTAGTTCCATTTAATTAAAGCTTTTTCAACCTTTGTAACAATTAAATCAATTACTGTAGTAACTACACCAATTGTTACAATACCAGCTAATACTACTCTAAAATCAGCAAATGATTTATATTTTTCAATAAAGAATCCAACACCACCATTAATACCAAGCATTTCAGCTCCTGCGAGACACATAAATGCGCCTCTTAAGCTTTTTGAAACACTTCTAATGATCTCTGGTAAGCAGTATGGAAATATTACTTTAAATAGCATTCCAACATTTCCAACACCCATTACCTTTGCGGCTTCAATAATCTTTTTATCAATTCTTGATACTCTTGCAACTGTACCTTGTAATGTAGGCCAGAATACTGCAAAGAATATTACTGCAATAGCTGCTTGCTTAAATGTATCAAGTGTCATGATTAAATAAGCTGAGAATAATAATGGTGGTAATAATGTAATTGCATTAGAAATAGGTATTACTACCTCTCTTACTCTTGCAAACCAGCCTGCAACAAGACCAAGTACTGTACCTAGTACAATACCTAATAAAAAGCCCCAGAATAATAATTTTAATGATAACCATATATCAGTTAATATTTCTGTATGCTTTGTATAAAATACATTAAATAATCCTTCAGGTGATGGAACTAATATATCATTAGTAATCCAACCTAGCTTAAATGCTACATCCCATATTCCAAAGAATGTGAATATTACAATTGTTAAATCTGTAGCACTTTTCTTTTTAGATGCGAACAATTTGATAAAATACAAAATTAATATTACTGATAAAGCAACAACATATGGTGTTGCTTCATATGTATATTTATGCTTTGTTTGATAACCTAATGTATAAGCTAAGATTATATCTAATGCAAATAATGTAATTACTATACCTATACCAATTAAATGTGATTTTTCTAATGTGAATGTCTTTTTTAAAAAACTAATGATAGCTGATAATACTTTATTTTGTTTTTTCTCTTCTTGCATCATAATGAAACACCACCATCAATTTCTTTTTCAACATCATCATAGAAAAGTGAAATTAATTTTCTATGAAGGTTTTCATATTCTTCTTTGCCAACAAGCTCATCTCTTAATCTTGGATGTGGAAATTCTACATTTAAGATTGCTTTAATCTTTTTAGGCTCCATTACAACAATTCTATCTGCAAGTAAGATTGCTTCATCAACATCATGTGTTACAAACACAACTGTTTTATGATTATCCTTAGATAATTTTGAAACAAGCTCCTGAAGCTCTAATCTTAATCTAGGATCAATTGCTGAAAAAGGCTCATCAAGTAATAAAATATCACTTTCTACTGCTAAAGCACGAGCAATTGCAACTCTTTGCTGCATACCTCCTGATAATTCAGAAGGATATTTTGATATTGCTCCATAAAGACCAACCTGTCTTACATAATTTTCTGCTTTAAGATCCTTTTCTTTTCTTGAATATTTTTTACCACTTTGGTCAATTCCAAATTTCACATTTCCTTTTACTGTTAACCAAGGAAATAATGAATACTGCTGGAATACCATTGCTCTATCAATACCAGGACCTTCTACCTTTTTTCCATCAATAAATATTTCACCACTTTTAGCTTTATTAAGACCATTTAAGATACTTAATAATGTTGATTTACCGCATCCTGATGAACCTAGGATGCAGACAAATTCACCTTCTTTAATATCTAAATTAACATCCTCTAAAGCACCAAAGCGTGATTTTTTATCAATATAATCAAAATATAAATTTTTGATTGATATTTTTGAATTTATATTTTCCATATAATTACTCCTTTTCATATAAGGAAGTACTTAAATATTTCTCTCCACTATCTGGAAGTAATACTACAATATTCTTACCTCTATTTTCTTTTCTTTTTGCAACTAAATATGCTGCATGTATTGCTGCACCTGATGAAATACCTGCTAATACACCATCTAGCTTTGCAGCCTCTCTTGCTGCAATATAAGCATCATTTTCATCTATTGCAATAACCTCATCAATTACACTTTGATCAAGTGTATATGGGATGAATCCTGCACCAATACCTTGAAGCTTATGCTTACCAGTTGTACCTTTTGAAAGTAATGGTGAATCAGATGGTTCAACTGCAATAATTTTTACATCAGGATTCTTTTCTTTTAAATATTTACCTACTCCTGAAATTGTTCCACCTGTACCAACACCTGCTACAAAAATATCAACCTTACCATCTGTATCATTCCAAATCTCTGGTGCAGTTGTTTCGTAATGGGCTTTTGGATTTGATTCATTTGTAAACTGACCAGGAATATATGAATGAGGTGTTTGTTCAGCAAGCTCTCTTGCTTTTGCTATTGCACCTTTCATTCCAAGGGCTCCTTCTGTCAATATTACTTTTGCTCCATAAGCCTTAAGGAGGGTAATTCTTTCTTTTGACATTGAATCAGGCATTGTAATTATTACATTATATCCTTTGCTTGTTGCTAGTGCTGCAAGACCAATACCAGTATTACCTGATGTTGGCTCAATAATTGTTGAGCCTTCAGTTAATAATTTTTTATCTTCAGCATCCTTAATCATTTTTAAAGCTATTCTATCTTTAACTGATCCTGCTGGATTAAAATATTCAAGCTTTGCTAAGATTTTTGCATCAAGCTTATATACCTTTTCAAGCTTAGTAAGCTCTAATAATGGAGTCTTTCCTACTAATAATGTTAAGTCCTTATATATCTTCATAATTTCCTCCTTAAATCCTAGTGTTTTACTAGGATAACACCTTATTTTTTTATCCGAGTTGCCTCGGATAAAATATTACTTATTATTATTTTCAGTATTATATTGGTTATATAATGCTAAAGTTTCTTGATAGAATGTATTTGCTGGATAATCTGCAATTAAAGAATCTAATGCTTCTTTATATGCACCTGTTGAAATATTTTCTGATACATCAACATCTTGCTTTAATACACCTGCATTTAATGCTGCATTAACATATGCTTTAATACCTTTTGAGTTTGGATCTGTAGAAAATTTAGTAACGCCACCATATAAATATGTTCTTACATAATCCTTTTCTTTACCAGAATATTGAGAAACAATATTTACTACTCTTTCTTGATTTTCTTCTTTCTTATAATATTCCCAAGCTCTAATTCTTGCTCTTTCATAAGCTACGAATGCTTCATATTTTTCTTCATATGTATTCTTAGCTGTTACTTCACGGCAGCATACATATTCTGGTTGTAATTCACCTGCTGCTGCAATTATTTCAATACCATAACCATCTTGATATAATAATGCATATTCTAATGGTAAATAACCAATTTTAACTTCTCCTCTACCTACTGCTTGAGCTGTAGTTTGAGCATCTGCATAATATGTGATTAAATCACTATTTTCTGCATCAATTGTATCAGAAAATTGTGGATCATTATCCTTTAAATATTGTCTTGTAACAATCCATGATGCTTCATTTCTTGCAAGACCAAATTTAGAAGTTCTAAATTTATCAAAATTAATTACTGTATTGCTATCCTTATATTGTGCTGCTTGACCAGCCTTTGCAATTAAGGCACCACCTTCTACTGCAGTTCCTGCAATGAATGTTAAATCTCTACCTTGACCAATATGTTGTAAATCTGCAACGAATCCTGCAGTTAATAGGTCTAATGTGTCATTTTCTGCTTCAATTGCAGTTAATGCATCATTACCACCAAGGTTTACAGCTGTAAAGCCAACCTCTTCTTCATCAAAATAGCCAAGCTCCTTAGCTAAAATATCAATTGTAACACGAATGTTTCCTGTTGGAATTGAAACCTTTAATTCACCATGCTTATATTCTTTTTTCTTGTCCTTGCAAGATACTAATGCTGCTGTAGATGATGCAGCTAATGTTAATCCTAATAATCCCTTTAATAATTTTCTCATTTTTATCTCTCCTTATTATTAATTATTTTTTAACAATCCCTTTAATGGGTTAATTGCTGGGTCAGTTGAAATTGTTCTATTATAAGGATTTCTATCCTTAATATTTTTACTATTCCAATGACTAAATGAAATTTCAGATTGATAATCTTCTACACTTTCTCCCTTTGGATGACGAAGATATACATTATCTGGATCAGATGATAATTTCTTTCTTGAGCCATCTGATACCCATATCTTAGAATAATCAATCTTTGAAGCAATTCTTGCTGCATAGCTTCTAAATAAGCTAGGCTCATTTGTATTGAATTCAAAGAATGTATATTTTTTAAATACATCTAGGCTAAATAAATCTAATACATAGCCCCAAATATTTTTAAATTCAGTAATTCTTTTCTTAATAGGTCCTACATTATGATAATAAGATGTTTCCCATCTTACTAATGTAACATATAATCTTACATCAGAATCTGTAATATAATCACCAAATAAGAATCTATTATTTGCTAATCTTTGATCTAATTTTTCAAGATTTGTGAAGAAATCCTCATAGCTTTCTTCATAAGCCTCAGGTGATTGGCAGAAAGCCATTCTATAATGACCATTATTAATTGTAGGGAATAGCCAATCATTAAATTCATCTATTTCTTTTCTATATTTAACTGGATATAAATCTGGTGCATCAGGCTTTTGGAATTTTCTAAATTGCACCTCAATATAATTTGTTAATCTATGATAATCATTATTAACTGCCTTCTTAGTTTGATAATCAACTAATGTAGGAGTTGTTGCTCTTCCTTTATAATTAGGATCAGCATTTAAATATGCTTCTGATAAGAAATAAAATCCACTGATTTTATCCTTATGACCTTCCTGGTTAGCAAAGCCATGACCATATTTATTTGTTTCACCAGTATGTGTTACTGCAACATCTTTTATTACATCTTGTAATCCTAAGATGTCTCTTACAATTACAGGTCTATTTGACCAGTGGCATCCGTGTGCCCAATAAATAACATATCTATCCTTATCAGCTTTAAATTCGCCTTCCTTATCTCCAAATTGAGTGATGAAATAATTTGCTTGTCTTATAAATGCGCCTCTTTCATCAATTTCATCAATTGTTTCCTTTGGTCTTGGAATTGCATGAACTAAACTTGCGTGCTTTTCTGCTTCCTCATCTGTATAATCTACTTTATTATTAACATCCTTTTTAATTGGATGAAATTCACATGCATTGATTGCCATAATCTTCTCTCCTTTAATTTAAATAATTTATAAAAAAAAACAGCGTCATGCTGTCTTGAAAATACAAAATAATAATTTAGTAATAATATTATTTGCACATTCGCATACAACACTCTTGAACTTTCTTTACTTTATACATGATACACATCATATTACACATACACATCATCATAATAATTTAAATCCTCCTTTGTTGTAATCTGTGTCATTTCGCCTTTTCCTATCGGTTTACTAGGAATTGACAACTATATATTATCACCAATAAAATAAAGATGCAATAGTATTTTTAAAAAATAATTTATTATATTAATTTTATTAATATAAAAAAATAAAATCTTGGGTTTTATTTCCCAAGATTTATATTTTTTATTTATTTTTAACAAAATTTGATAAAGGTAAATTCTTAAATTTTGCTCTAAAATCTTTAATTTGCTTATATAATAATTCTCTTTCCTTTAAGATCTTTTCTTTTATAATATAACCATTTAAAATAACTTCATTAGCTTCATTTGATATCTCTTCATGGTATTTATAAAATACTTCAATAATATCTTTATTTAATTTATTATTTTTTATATTATCATCTAATATTTCTTTTATTTTTTCATAAGGATATTCTTCCTTATAGCTTCTTTTAGCAAGTAAGGCAGATATTACATCAGATATTTGTAATATTTGCTGAGGAATAGTTAAATCATCACCATTTAATTTATATGGATAACCAGAACCATCACATCTTTCATGATGATATAATGCCATATTAAATATTTCCTTTGGCATAATATCATCCGCCATTTTTTCTAAATATTTAACATGACCCTTCATTATTTCATATTCTTCTTCAGTTAATTTGCCTGGTTTTTCAATTATTTCAAGCGGAATGAATATTTTACCAAGATCATGAATTAAGCCTGCAAAATACATCTTAAATGCATCATCAGCACTATAATTCATCTTTGTCGCAAGCATATAAGCTATTACAGAAACACTTTTAGAATGATTAAATGTAGTTTCATTATATAATTCAAATAATGATGATAACATTTCAATAAATGATTCAGCATCATTTTTTGAATATTTTAATGATTGAATATATTCATTTAATATATCTTCATATTTTCCACTTTTAATATCATATATAACATCATTATGAGATAATATTTTTTTAATTGCTAAAACATCTATAGGATTAAAATTCTTATTTTTATAATTTAATATATTATTTATTACATCATTAAATGGAATATTATGACGATACCAATCATCAAATCTATCACATATTGCAATCTTTAAGCCTGGTAGGTAATATTTATCAAATATTTTATTTTGAAATGATGTATGATGATATAATACCATTTTAGATGAATCTTTTAAAAATGATTGATATTTTAAGATTAAATATCCATCTATTGAATGATATATATCATAATCCTCATTTAATAAATATTCATTATTTTTACCTATTGCACCTATATCATGAAAATATGCAGCAAAAACTAATTTTTTCTTTATAGGCTCAATAATATGTTCTTCTTCACATAATTTTAAAATTAAATAAGCAGTTCTTTTACAATGATCAACATATGCAGGACCCATTACAGACAAAAAACGTTCTATTAATTTCCATAAATTTGGTATATTAATTATTTTTTTATCACCCTTAATGTTAATCATAAAAACTCCTATTCTTCTATTTCAGCTTCTTTATTAAATTTATTTTCTAAGAATGTATCTATAGATATATATAAAGATATTAAAAATGAACCTAATATAATTCCACCAATAATATCAGTTGCCCAATGTACACCTGATAAGAATCTACCTACTACAATTAAAATTGCTAATA
>JAILBI010000089.1 GCA_024681175.1 Acholeplasmatales bacterium | reverse complement strand
TCCTCTAGTTATAGGTAAGAATTCAATAATTAGAAGTGAAACAATTATATATGGAGATACAACAATCGGAGATAATTTTCAAACTGGTCACAGAGTTACCATTAGAGAAAAAGCAAAAATAGGTAATAATGTTAGAATTGGAACTTTAAGTGATATCCAGGGTGATTGCGAAATAGGCAATTATGTGAATTTACATAGTAATGTTCACATAGGTCAAAAGAGTAAAATTGCAAATTATGTTTGGATTTTCCCCTATGTAGTTTTGACAAATGATCCAACACCACCATCTGAATGTATGAAAGGTGTTACTGTTGATGAATTTGCTGTAATAGCTACAAGTTCCACTATTCTACCAGGTGTACATATTGGTAAAGATTCATTGATTGGTGCTGGTTCAACTGTAACTAAAGATGTTGGTGAAATGCGAATTGTTGTAGGTAGTCCTGCAAAAGATGTTGGTGAAGTAACAAAAATAAAAAATGATAATGGTAACTCTGTGACCAGTTTGAAAATTATCTCCGATTGTTGTATCTCCATATATAATTGTTTCACTTCTAATTATTGAATTCTTACCTATAACTAGAGGATGAATACTGTTAACATGATTATTTAAATAAAAATCATACAAATATTCACCAAGAATACTTCTTGCACCGATTGTTGTTCCTGACTTTATATGAACATTATCTCTAATAATTACACCATAATCCACATATACATTATCTTCAATTACTACATTATCACCAATAATAACATTATCCATAATAATGGCCTTCGGTGATATTTTACAATTCTCTCTCATATTAGTACCAACTTTTCAAATTTTTAAGACTTACATTTATGCATAACTATTCATTTTTAAAAAATGTCTTTCTATATATAAAATAGAAATAATCATAGTTCAAATACTATATCATTGTTCTATGTTTCTTCTTTTTATATTATGAATATTCTTGAGTTCTTCATCATCAAAAGTATATTCAAATACTATTTCATCTATATCATATTCATTAAATATTTCTTCACACTTTTTAATCAGACGTGAACAAACATCTATGGTATCGTCGTATAAAACATACTTGATAATTAAATTATTATTTTCATGTTCAATATAACCAATCATTAAAAAATCTTTATGATTATTATCATACGTAATTACATATTTATCGAGATTTTCAGTATCAATGCCTTTTTCTTTTATTTCTTCAATGTGTTTTTTTATGCAGTTATTCTTATTATACTTCTTCTTTTTTAGTAAAACTTTTGCATTTTTAAAATCATTTTTAAATAGTATAAGTAAAAGCACAACATAAGCTATTGCAAGAGGAATATTCAATGCATACCAAGAAAACGAATTACTTCTCATAACTAAAAATATGATTATAAACGAAAGAAATGATATAATTGTCTTTTTAGAAATAATAATTAATTTAAATTTTAATAAAACTATTATACAGATTATTATTGATATAAAATATCCAACGAATGTGGCAATAGATGCACCTTCAATTCCTATGATAGGAATTAAAACAAAATTTAGTGCTATATTAGCAACAGCACCTATACTTAAGATTATCAAATTTGGCCAAGTTTTCTTTATAACTAAAAATTGATTTGTTCCGATTTGAAATAACATTAACAATAAAGGAGCAAGATATAAATAAGGAACACATATATAAGATCTCCAATATTCTTCCTTAAATAATATTTCAATTCCAAATTTACAAACTGAAGTTCCTAACAATGTAGTTCCTAAGGATATCGCTAACATAACATCAAATATTTTTGATATAACATTAACATTGTCATCATCACTCATAATAGAAAATGCAAAGTACTGCCATCCACCTGCAAAAGCTGTATATATCAATTGACTGATATGCCCAATCTTGGAACTAACTGCATAAACGCCTTCTTCAGATGTGTTAAGCAAAGATGAAATCATTACACGATCACTAGAATTAAAAATCCAATAAATAATAAAATTAGGCAATAAAGGCAATGCAATAGTTAACATTGATCTTATATATTTCCAATTAACTCTTTTAAAACTAAACCATTTGTAATTCATAATTGCAAAAGCTAATTCTAAAGTTGTTGCAGAAATTAATGTTGCTAATGGCAAAGCTATTAAATAATGTCCATTTAACAATAATGGAATTGCAATTGAATATGAAATTACTGGAGATAAAAAATTAGTAACCAAGAATACTTTTCTTTTATTTTGCATTCTTGTAGGAGCAGAAACAATTGAATTAGTAGCTCCTATAAGCACACTTAAAGCACATAGCATAACTAGATTTCCATATTGTGTTTCTCTGTAAAACAAAAACGATATTGGTTCTCTTAAACAAACCATCACTAAGGAAACAACTAATGAAGTTATACATGAAAATGCGAATGCAGATGAACAAATATCTTTTTTATAGTCTTCATCTTTCTTTTCAAAAAACATTCTAAACATTGCATCATACATTCCCATTACAGCTAATGCACAAAACAAGGATACAATTGTAGTCGATAAATCACTCAATCCATAATAATATGAATTTGGCATTA
>JAILBI010000135.1 GCA_024681175.1 Acholeplasmatales bacterium | reverse complement strand
TATTGAAGTTTATAAGGAGATTAAAAATGAAATATCAAATAGATAATTTTAAAATATCTCCTAAGGATTTTGATAAATTAAAATCTATTATTAAAAATAGATTAAAATTAGATAATTTTGAATATAAAATCTTACATAAATCTATTGATGCGAGAGATAAATCTAATGTTAATTTAATCTTTAGATTAATGATTGAAACAAATAAAAAAATTAATAATAAAAATGTAACTATTTATGAAGAAGATAATTTTGATTTAGATTATCCTAAATATAAATATGACGATAGACCCGTTATTATTGGCTTTGGGCCTGCAGGTATGTTTAGTAGCTTATATTTAGCTAGGTGTGGTGCGAAACCTATTATTATTGAACGTGGTAGTCAAGTTGAAAAAAGAAAAAAAGATATAGAAGAATTTATAAATAATAAAAAATTAAATATAAATTCTAATATTCAATTTGGCGAAGGTGGTGCCGGAACATTTTCTGATGGTAAATTAACCACATCAGTTAAGTCAAAATTAAATAAATTCATTTTAAATGAATTTGTTAAACATGGTGCGAAAGATGATATTTTATATGATCATATGCCTCATATAGGTACTGATTATTTAGAATTAATAGTTAAAAATATACGAGAAGAAATTATATCTTTAGGTGGAGAGTTTTATTTTAATCATCAATTTATAGATTTTGATAAGAATGATTACTTAAATATAAAAGTAAAGAATTTAATTGATAATAATTGTTTTATTATTAAAACAAATCATTTATTATTATGTATTGGCCACTCAGCTAGAGATACAATTAAAACATTATATGATAAGAATCTTAAAATGACTCAAAAATCTTTTTCTATGGGCGTAAGAATAGAACATAAAAAAGATGATATAAATTATTCACAATATGGTGAATTTAGTAAATATTTGCCAAGTGCTTATTATAAATTATCAACACATAAGGATGATAGAGGTATTTATACATTCTGTATGTGTCCTGGTGGTTATGTAATGGCATCACAATCAGAAGAAAATACTATTTTAGTTAATGGTATGAGTAATAATAAAAGAGATGGAGAAAATTCAAATAGTGCTATATTAGTAGATGTAAAGCCATCTGATTATGATAAAGGGAATGTTCTTGATGGTATTTATTATCAAGAATATTATGAAAAATTAGCATTTAATCTATCAAAAGACTATAAAGCCCCAGCTAATTTAGTAAAAGAATTCTTAAATGATGATGTTGCGAAATCATTAAGAAGTATTAATACAACCTATCCTCATGGATTATATTTTACAGATTTAGGAAAATGTTTACCAAATTATGTTATAAAAGGCATAAAAAATGGTATAATCGAATTCGATAGGAAATTGAAGGGCTTTAATAATCCTGATGCTATATTAATTGGTATAGAATCAAGATCATCATCTCCTGTTAGAATATTAAGAAATGATGATAGATTATCAAACGTAGATGGCATATATCCAGTAGGAGAAGGCTGTGGCTACGCTGGTGGTATTATGAGTGCGGCTATTGATGGATTAAGAACAGCTCTTACAATTGTTGGTTGTGAGTATAAGGAGTAAAAGAGAATTATGGAAAAGTCATGTGGTGTTATTTTATTCACCAAAAAGAATGGTGTTAGAGAATATGTTTTAGTAATGGAAAACAGTGGTAATTATTCATTTCCAAAAGGACATATTGAAAAGAATGAAACTGAACTTGAATGTGCTTTAAGAGAGGTTTATGAAGAAACTGGTGTTAAACCTAAGATTATTAATAATCTTAAAAGAACAATTAGATATAATATTTCAGCTAAAGAAATGAAAGAAGTTATTTATTTTGTTGGTGAATATGATGGTGAATTAGAACCACATGATAAGGATATATTAAGCTGTAAATCATATCCTTTAGATGCTTCATTAAATTTATTAAAATTTAGACAAATGAAGGATTTGTTAATTGAAATTAATATGTTATTGGAGATGAAATAATGAAAATAGATCTTCACATGCATTCAAATTATTCAGATGGTTGCCTAAATATTAAGGATTTAGCAAAATATGCTTATAATAAATCTATTAATGTTTTAGCTTTAACAGATCATGACACTGTTTTAGGTGTAAATGAAATGATTAAAGAATGCGAAAAATATAATATTAATGTTATACCTGCTATGGAATTAACTACGACTTATATGGGTGAAGATTGTCATATAATTTCATTATTTAAAGAAATTACTCCAGAATTAATTACTTTTAGTTATGAAGTAGAATCTAAAAGAAAAAATAGAGCTATTTTAATGCTAAACAGAATTAAAGATATTTATAATGTAAAAATAGATTTAGATTTACTAGAAAATGAAAGAACTATTACAAGAAAAAATATGTTAGCTAACATATTAAAATGTAATGATTTAGATTATGATTATGCTAGAACTTTAACTTCAAGAAGTTCTAAAGCATATGTTCCATTTTCTTATTTAAGTGTAGAAGATGGTATTAATTTTATTCATAAAAATGGTGGTATTGCTATACTTGCTCATCCATGTTTATTAAAAAGAAAAGAATCTATTTTAGAATTAATGAATTATAATTTTGATGGAATAGAAGCTATTTACGCTAATGAAAAGAATGATGAAAATTATTTCAAAGGATTGGCTTCAAAAAATCATTTATTAATATCTGCTGGTAGTGATTTTCATGGTGATAAATCTCATAGTGATATGGGTACTGTATCTTTAAAAGAGGAGGATTTAAACCTAATTTTAAATAAATTAGGCTTAAAATTTGTATGATAATAAAAAAATCTGAATTCATTAAATCAGCTGTTGATCTAAAATCTTTACCAGAAGATATTAGAACTGAAATAATGTTTTGTGGTAGAAGTAATGTTGGTAAATCATCATTTATCAATATGATTACTAATAGAAAATCTTTAGCTAGAACATCATCTAATCCAGGTAAGACTCAAACATTAAATTTTTATTTAATTAATGATTTATTTTATTTTGTGGATGTTCCTGGATATGGTTACGCAAATGTTAGTAAGGCTATTAAAGAAACATTTGGTAAGATGATTGAAACATATGTTAAAAATAGAGAAAATCTTAAATTAGCATTTTTATTAGTAGATTTTAGACATAAACCAACAGAAGATGATTGTTTAATGTATAATTTCTTAAAATATTACAATGTTAATGTATGTGTTATTGCAACTAAATGCGATAAGATTATTAAAGGCGAATATAAAAAACAAACTG
>JAILBI010000131.1 GCA_024681175.1 Acholeplasmatales bacterium | reverse complement strand
TTCAATACTATTATATTCATCTAATATATTCATTTATATTACTCCTTATGGTTATATTCCTAGTTTTTTATATAAATCTTTATTCTTATTCTTTCCGAATAAAAACTTAAAGAATGAACCTAATTTATGTGTTATAAGATAACACCAATGACATAATAGACAGATAGGGTATAAATACCAATGCTTTCCCATATGTGGGAAACGCATTAATCTATAATTTTTATCTGTAATAAATATTCTAGATAAAGCATATCTAAATTTATGCTTATGACGAGATGCATTCATTGTTGTTTTATTATTAGAATTACCATGAATTCCATATAATTTCATGTAATCAATAAAGAAAGTAACGTCTTCTTTTTTTATAGATTTATCAAAATCTAAATCGAATATTTGTCTTATAGCATTTATTATATTTAAATATAATCTTGATAGATTACATTCTTTTAAAGAATTATGTAATAAATCAAAATCAATATTTGTCTTCTTATACATATAAATGAAGTCTAGCAAATATCTAAGTCCAGCTCCTTGTCTTAGATGATCTGCAAAATGCATAATACAATATATTAAATGATATGTTGGAGTAAATTCATATTTATAATTAGTAACTTTATTAGCTAAGCTAAATGGATTACTAAACATTTTAAGCCACTTTTTATCTACAGCAGAATCAAACATATTGAAATGAACTTCAACCTCTATATCATTCTTTTTAAATCCTAAATGATGCATACAATCATTTGGTTCTAAAACAAATCCGTTTTCTATTAATAAGGTTTTAGCTTTATCTAAATCATTAGGATTTACATATAAATCTATATCTCCTCTAGTTCTCACACTAGGATCATCATATATATTTGATAATACTGAGCCTTTAAAATAAATATGACTTATGTCATTATAATTTAATAGATTTGTTAATTCCTCTTGTAAATTAAAGAATTGTTCCTGTTTTAAAACCCAAGAAATGTAATAGCTTTTATATTTCTTATCTTGAGTTATAGGATAAATTAATGTTTGTAAGGATTGTTCAATTAATAGTTTTAAATCTGAATCACTTATATCCATATTAAGTTTTTCATTATTAACATATGATTTTAATAATTTTATTATATCCATAATTTATCCTTTTAATTATCTATTTCTGTTTTAGTCCCATTTTTTATATGATATTCAATGTTATTTTTTTCACAAAATTCAATAAAAGTATTAACTAAATTATTATAATAGTTTTTATAATTTTTATATTCACTAACTAATTTATTATAATTAAGTCTTCCAAAAACTATTTTATTAACAAATGAAACATCATTCAAAATATTTTCAAAATTTTGATTAACAATATTTGGTGTTGGATATGGCTCCATACTAACCCAAGTATTACATCCATTCTCACTTAAGAATTTTAAGGAGGCTAATCTTTCATCAAGAGGAGCAGCATTTGGTTCATATTCATTTTGAAAACTATTATTATTAGACACATATGTTATGCCATAATAATTCATTTTACTATAATTTACTAATTCCTTTGGTAATATTCCTTTTGTCAAAATAATACAAGGTATATTATAAGAATTAATTAATTTTATTACTTGTAAAGATAGTTCTTTTACATCGTCTTTTTTATACATAAAAGGATCAGTTGAAAAGCATAATTGTACGGTGTTTATTTTTTCGTGCTTTTTATCAAGTTCTTTTTTAAGAATTTTTAACACATTGTCAAATATCTTATAATCTTCCCATTCGCTTAAATTTTTAGCTTTACCAAATCTATGTGCCATCAAATATGCGTAGCATGGATACTTGCATCCGTGACTACAGCCCAAAATATGGTTAACTGTATAATCACCATATTCAACACCTGTTTTGTAAAGCATTGTTTTACGTAAATATTTTTCCATATATCACTTAAATACAATTAAAGAATCTTCAGGAAATTGTTTTGGATTATTTTTAGTTTTCCCATCTTTAATTAAATGCACCCTTCCATTACTTGATAATATCTTCAACAAATAAATCATCAACTTTTCTGGAATAAATTGATGTTCTTTAACGAAACTTAATATTTCATTTCTATATACTTGCTTTCCAAGAAACTTTTTATAAATAATTTGTGCCATTTCCTCTAAAACCATTTCTTCTTCTAAATCAGTGAACAAACTAACCCTTCTTTTATCTTTAGTATAATATTCAAAATCGACATTTTTTGCCAAATCAAACATCACTGATTTCATTACATTAAATCCGTTACAATTATTAGACATAAATACAAGAATCATTTTAGTAGCATCAGAATTATCTTTATAAATATCAAAATCTAAAACATATTTAACTCCCTTACTAATGCAATTTTCTTTGTATCTATTTATAATTATATTTCTCTTTTCTTTTGGCAACATTGAGTCATTTAAATTAATTGTTTCCAAAACATTTGATCCAAAAAAATCGTTTATTGTTTCAGATATAGATTCAATGGATTTGAATCGATTAAATTCCTCATACATAAAATTTACAATAAATTCACAACTATTATATTTATTGATCATTGCAGTTATCTCATTATGATTTATCCCCTTAAAGCCAAACGGATCGACAAAAAATAAGGAAGGAACCAAAAAATCAACTTCATTTGAAAGAGAATATATAAAATCATGATGAGTTGAATTTGAAATCATTATTTTCATATTTTCATTTGGTATTTCATTAAACTTATTCTCTTCAAATGCTACGCCAAATCTATTTTCAAGATTAGATTTGAGTGTATTATAATTATTCTTATCAGCTTCAACGAAGGCAAGTAATACAATTGATGTAGTTTTAAGACCTTGATGTAAAAAGTCCAAGGCTTCCTCTATCATTACAAATGGTGAACCATAAGTGCCATCAGAATATATTCCTTCTCCAGCAAAAGTATCACATATTAGACAATTCATTCCAGTCCCTAATACCACTTTTCTAATCCAAGGAATTAAATACTTTTTTAATAATTCAATTTTAGCCTTACTATGAGGTTTTGCATTTCCGAAGAATTCTTCTCTGTCCTTTACTGCCATTAAAATTCACCACTCTTTTCAAATAGAATTTAGTTTATAAGAATTAATTTCATTTAATATAATATCTTCTGATACTATATCTCTTAATTTATTCATTAGATTCATCATTACATTTCTATTAAAGTTTGGAAATATATTTGATAATTCTTTTGTGGTTATATATTGTTGATTCTTTAACATTAGATATACTATCGGCATAGAATATCGAATTCTTTGTTCATCATTTAAATCTATATAATCAAATTTATAATTATATCCTATTTCTTGTAAATAATATG
>JAILBI010000128.1 GCA_024681175.1 Acholeplasmatales bacterium | reverse complement strand
AATATTTTTATTAGTTATGACACATAGGATATATCCTTTTGATTTTAAATAATTTAATAATTCAGGTATACCTGAATAAATTTTAGTATTATCATCACAATGAATATTATAATATTCCATAAATGTGTTATACATTTTATCAATATTTACTTCATCATGATTTGAGCTATCTAAAATTAAATTTCTTATTCCATGGCCTATAAGCTTTCTTGTTTCTTCTATAGATATTTCTTCATGATTAAATAATGGTAATGTATAATTTAATGCATTATGAAGATCCTGAAGTGTATATAATATAGTTCCATCTAAATCAAAAAATATGCCCTTCATTTTATGCTCCTTATTTTATATATAATATATAATACAATTATATCACATTTTTTATATCATTTTTGAAATTTTATTCGGCAAAAAAATGTTTATATTTGATTTATTTGTTATAAAATTTGTTAAAAATTCATTTTTTTAAAATATTTATCAATAATATATTGATTTTTACAAATATTTTGTATAAAATGAGTGTGTTTTTAAAATAAACATTAAAAAGGAGATAAAAAAATATGTTTAAAACAGAATATGCTGCAAAAGTTTATGCTGAGTTAGAAAAGAAAAACCCAGGCGAAAAGGAATTTTTACAAGCTGCAAGAGAAATCACTGAATCTCTTGAAGGATATATTGCAAAAAATCCTAAATTACAACAACAAAAGATTTTAGAAAGATTCTTAGAACCTGAAAGATTCGTTCAATTCAAGGTTGTTTGGGTTGATGATAAGGGTGAATTCCAAGTAAATAGAGGCTTCCGTGTACAATATAATAGTGCAATCGGACCTTACAAGGGTGGTTTAAGATTACATCCATCTGTAAATGCTTCTATCATTAAATTCTTAGGTCTTGAACAAGTATTAAAGAACTCTTTAACTACATTACCTATGGGTGGTGGTAAGGGTGGATCTGATTTCGACCCTAAAGGAAAGAGCGATAATGAAGTTATGAGATTCTGTCAATCATTCATGACTGAATTATATCGTCATATCGGACCAGACACTGACGTTCCAGCTGGAGATATCGGTGTAGGTGGAAGAGAAATCGGCTACTTATTTGGTCAATATAAGAGAATTCGTGATGAATTCACTGGTGTATTAACTGGTAAAGGTTTAACATATGGTGGTTCATTAGCTAGAACTCAAGCTACTGGCTATGGTCTATGCTACTATGCTCAAGAAGCATTAAAGACATTAAAGAACACTTCTTTCGAAGGAAAGACAGTTGTAATTTCTGGCTCTGGTAACGTTGCTATTTATGCATGTGAAAAAGCTACTCAATTAGGCGGTAAGGTTGTTGCTTTATCTGATTCTAATGGTTATGTATATGTAAAAGATGGTATTACTCCAGAAGTCTTAAAGGTAGTTAAACAAATTAAAGAAGTTGAACGTGGTAGAATTAAAGAATTAGCATCTAGAGTTAAAGGTGTTGAATATCATGAAACTACTGCTACTGATAGAATTTGGAATATTAAATGTGATATCGCATTACCATGCGCTACACAAAATGAATTATTAATGAAGGATGCTGAAACATTAGTTAAGAATGGTTGTATCGCAGTTTGTGAAGGTGCAAACATGCCTACAGAACTTGAAGCAGCTAAATATTTAATCGCTCAAAAATTAGTATTTACTCCTGCTAAGGCTTCTAACGCTGGTGGTGTTGCTACTTCTGGTCTTGAAATGAGCCAAAACTCTGAAAGATTATCTTGGTCATTTGAAGAAGTTGATCAAAAATTACATGGTATTATGGTAAACATCTTCAATGCTTCTTACAAAGAAGCTTGTGAAGCTGGTAACCCATATGATCTTCTTGCTGGTGCAAATATCGCAGGCTTCAAGAAGGTTGCTGAAGCTATGATTGCTCAAGCTATCTAATAATTATTAAACATAAAAAATAACTCACAATCAATCGATTGTGAGTTATTTTTTTATTCTTGTTCTGTAAATAAGAATCTATCTCCTATTGCAGCTGATACACCTGCATTATCATATACCTTTTGTGCAAGCTCTGTTCTTTTATATAATACAGGCTCAAATGGTTCTAAACCATCATCTGTATGCCATGTGAAATATTTAGGATTTACAGCTAATCTTGCATCATTATCTGGTGATAATGGTATTCCATTAGGTGTTGCACTAAATTGTGTATCTAGGTCAAAATTATTTGTAAAATATGTATTATTATAATCATAACCAGCACATGTTTGTGCATTAGTTAAAACACTATTTTTATAAAAAGGTGATGATTCTGAATCAGAATCATTATTTTTAATTAATTCAGATACACCTAAAATAATATTATTTTTTGAACATAAATCCGCATCTAAGCCAAATATGAAGCATTCTGAAACCATTGCACATTTAAATTTTGAATATGTGCTACTTATATTTTTAACACCCTTATCAATAATTGCTTTACGATATGTAAAATAATCTCTATTATCAACTATTGAATTATACATATAACAGAATCCACCACGAACCTTAGGTATTCTAGATTCAACATTTTTAAATGTACATCCTGAAATACCTAGATTTAATGTTTTATTTATTTCATAATAATCTTCTCTATCACCACATAAGAAAGCTTTCTTATGAGGCATTGCGATACCATGTAATATTTCATCAAATGTTAATCCATATACATCTCTTAAAACCTTATAATATTGATATTGACATGTGTATTCTGAATCATATGTATCTGATGTAGAAACAGTTTTTTGATAATCAGCTTCTACCTCTTCCATCATCTTATAAATATATCCATTTGGATCATCTGTTCCAGAATGGAAATCACAATTTGATATTTGAATATTACACTGTCCATCTGCACCATATGGAGCACGAAATGCAACTGCGGCATTAGCCATATAATTTGGTGATGAAATATCAATAATACCATCAAATGCTTTACCAAATGAACAATGGTCAATCCAAATATTGCCACAATTTGAAATCTTCATATAAGCCCAACCAAATGAATCACAATCACCAACTGTAAAGCTTGGAGTTAATGTATTTGCATCCTCCCATTGCCATAATTCATCAAATTCTAAATTTCTTATCGCAATATCATTACATGAACCAATCTTAAATCCACCATGTGTTAATTTAGCACCATTCTTTGAATAAATTAATAAATTAGATGTGCCTTCAATTTTAATTTGTGATACACCATGTTCCTTCCACATATTAGACATTGTAGCCCATGCGCCTTTATTGATATTTGCTAATTGCTTTTGGCAGAAATTATCTACAATACCAGTACTTAAATCATTAGATGACATATGATTATATCCAAGATCAATGTCAGCTGTAATTTCAATAACCTTAACACTACCTTCTTTTGTTAAATTTTGTGTTAATGAGCCATCATCATTATATGTAGTAGTATATGTTTCTTTTGCATTTACTAATGCATTTAATAATTGTGATAAATTTGAAACCTTAACATATGCTGATGTATTTTCATAAACTGAAAAATCAGATATTTTTCCATTAACAAAGCAAGGTGTAGATAAATTAGCTTTAACATCATCTGCTAATGAATCAACATAATCTTTACCAGATAATGTTGGAACTGTTGGAGTATAATTTAATAATTCTCTTAATGTAATAGGTATTTCAGTATAAATAGGAGATATTTCTAAATCCTCATTTAATGTCTTTCCTCTTGAACCAATAGTATATTCATTACCATCACTACCAACCCATTTTTCAAATTCATATCCATCTTTTTCTATAACAAGATTTTCTAAATCTGTGCTATATATTTTAGTTCCTTTATTATATTCAACAGATTTTAATAATTTATTAAATGAAGAATCTTCATATATCTTCACATAAACCTTTTCAGTTACATCATCACTAGTAGATGT
>JAILBI010000033.1 GCA_024681175.1 Acholeplasmatales bacterium | reverse complement strand
AGTTCTTTTTTCTATTTGCTTTTCAAGACCATAAAATAATGTTCCATCATAAGATATTTCTACTTTATAACGACATGCCATATAATTTAAATACTCCAACATTAAATAAAATAACTGTAACAAATAAAGCTATAGTAATACCATATGCTAAATAATCACGCCATCTAAATCTCAAAAGATCAAGCTTAGTTCTTTTAGCCCCAACAATATAGCCTCTTGCCTCCATCGCATTTGATAATTCATCCGCTCTTTTGAAGGATACTACAAACATTGGAACTAATAATGAAATTATTTGTTTAACCTTTTTAATTGGACCACCATGCTCAAAATCAACACCACGAGATGCTTGAGCATTCATTATTTTTCTTGATTCACTCATCAATGTAGGAATAAATCTTAATGTTAATGATATAAGCATTGAAAATACTGATACAGGTATTTTAAATACCTTAAGTGGTGATAATAACCACTCTAAACCATTATTAATATCAGTAGACATTGTTGATAATGTTAATAATGATGTAACAGATATCATTAAAATAATTCTAAAGAATATATATCCAGCCTTATTAAGACCTATTTTATATATTTCAAAATCAAATGATGCCCATTTCATTTTAGAAAATGCACCATTCCAGAAAAAGCTATATATTACATTATCACTATTTTGTTTATTAATTGTATTAACCATTATTGCAAAGCATAATAATAAAATAATTAATAAATATATAGTTTTAAATGGAATATATTTCTTTGTAAACATTCTTAATATTATTAATCCAATAATTATTAATAATTGAAATAATCCTATTTCCATTTTAAATGTAATTAAAGGTAGATCAGTAGTACTTTTAGTGTATATTAATTGGATAATTACAGTAAATAATAATAAGAATATTATACCTTTAATACCATTTAATACCTTAATAAATGGAATTCTTGTTGTAAAAAACATCATTAAATACAATAAAAAGAACGCAATCATTAAAAATAAATTAGGAATTAAAAATATTAATACTATTAACGCAATAGTTAATATTATTTTACATCTTGGATCTAATTTATATATCCAGCTATCGCCCTTTACAAATTGACCAAAGGAAATTGAATTATTCATGTATACCTCCTTTGATCTTATCAAAAAGAGTATTTATATCATAAATATCATATCCTAAATCATATCCAAGCTTTTCATTTAAATAATCTATTAAAGTTAATATATTTGGCTTTAATAAGCTATTTTCTTTATATATATCACCCTTAAATAATCTTTCCTTATCCCCATCATATGATATTTTACCATTATTTAATACAACAACTCTTGTTGCGTATTTATATACAATATCCATATCGTGAGTAATAAGAATAATTGTTTTATGCATTTTCTTAAAAATATCATAAAACAATTCCATTATTTCTTCTCCACCACGAGGATCAAGACCTCTTGTAGGCTCATCAAGAAGTAATATATCTGGATCATATGATAAAATGCCTGCAACCGCAACCTTTCTCATTTGACCACCAGATAAATTAAATGGTGATTTATTTAATAAAGGCACAATGTGTAGCTTTTTAGCTACTGAAATAGATTTCTTTTTTGCTTCCTCTTGGCTAAAACCAAAATTAAGTGGTGCAAACATAATATCCTTTAATACTGTTTCTTCAAATAATTGATATTCAGGAAATTGGAATACATATCCTACTCTTTTTCTTATCTGATTAAGATTGGGATTCTTTCTTGGCTTTGGTGTAATTGTTTTATCAAAAACAGAAATATTACCCTTAGATGGTAATATTAAACCATTTATATGACCTAAAAATGTAGATTTACCTGAACCTGTTTTTCCTACGATCGCAATAAATTCATCTTTTTCATTAATATTTAAATTTATATTATCTAACGCAATAGTAACATCTTTCTTTTTAGCGCCATGATAAAGATGAGTTACTTCTTTAAACGAAATTCCCATAGCGCCTCCATTAATTTTTCATTTTTAGATAATTCAGGATCATTTTTTGCAAGATAATCTACCTTTAAAGAAAAAGGCATATCTAAATTAGAAGATAATAATAATTCTCTTTCTTCTAATATTTCTTCAGGCGCTCCATCCTTAATAATAGATCCGTTTTTTAAAACAATAATATGATCAGATAATCTTGCAAATTCAAGATCATGAGTAATAGTAATAATAGTTTTATTATATTTTTCTCTTAAAACCTTAATTAAATCTATTATTTCCTTAGTTCCTTCAGGATCAAGCATACTTGTAGCTTCATCTAAAATAATTGTTTCACAATCAAGTGCTAATATACCCGCAATTGCCACACGCTGTTTCTGACCACCGGAAAGTGTGACAGGCTCACGCTCTAGATATTTATCCATATCTACTTTTTTAGTATATTCTTTAATTAATACTTCCATCTTTTCTCTTGGAACCTGATAATTTTCTAATCCAAAGGCAATATCATATCTTACATTATAGCCAACAAATTGATTGTCAGGATTTTGAAAAACAATTCCAATTTTTTTACGGAAAGATTGAATTGTTTGTTCATTAAAATCTTCACCATTATATTTAATATTTCCAGATGTTGGGAATATTAAACCAACTAATAATTTAGCTAATGTAGATTTACCTGAGCCATTATGACCAATAATAGATATCCATTCATGATCAGCAATCTTGAAGGATACATTATTTAATGCATGATCTTTTTTATTATATAAAAATGAAACATTATTAACTTCAATCATATTTTTATCCTCCAACATCCGTTTAATTATACTATAAAATAATAATATTTTAAAGAAATAATAAACTTGGTGATAAACACCAAGTATTTTTATTATTTTAT
>JAILBI010000010.1 GCA_024681175.1 Acholeplasmatales bacterium | reverse complement strand
TTAGATGTCATTTTCTTTTCTTTAGATTTAAAATCATAATCAATTGAATCTATGATATTTTTAGTATTTCTATTTCCTTTTAAATTAGGATATTTTAATTCTGCAATATATCTAGCATAAAGCGGTAATATTAATGTTTCTTCTACAGTATTATGTTCTATTTTATATTTCATTATTTATACCTTCTATCCAAGAATCTATAAAATCTAATACAATTTTACCATTACCTACATTACAGTGATTATCGGCTTCTTCCAATTCTTTAAATAATCTAAATGTTAATGATTTAGTGTTAGTTAGCATATCTAATTCTTTATTAATTAAATGATAATCAATAAAATGATCTTTACTTGCACCAATGATTAGCATATCTTGTGTGATTTTATCCGCGACAGGTGCTATATCATATTCTTTTAATTTATTTGCATATTCATATGCATCTTTTGCTTCATATGCATAGCATCCATGCTTTAAGCCCCAATCTATAATTGGGCTCTTTTTAGCTCTTTTTTTAAATGCTTTATTAATGATAGGCTTTAAATGTAGCTTCATTGCAAATTTAAATAATTTTTTAGTTTTATTATTTAATTGCCCCATAATTACATCTAAAAAGCATGGAAATACACTCCAAGCTACTACTTTAGTTATTCTTGAATCAAATGCAGCAGCTCTAGGTGCTAAATAGCCACCTAATGATATACCAATAATAGTTATATTATCTAAATTATAATAATCTAATACCGCCTTTACAGGTTCTTCCCATTTATATGTAAAATGCATATTTTGGACTCTTACAACACCACCTTGGCCTGGTCCTTCAAACATATAAACCTCATATCCTAAATCCTTTAAATATAAAACTGTAAATAAGAATTCTTCAAAATATGAATCATTACCACCATGAATTAATATTTTACCCTTAGGATTTCCATCTGGCTTTAAATGCATAACAGGTAATTTTACATTTTTATAATCTATATAATCTAATTTAATTATTGGATTATCACCACTAAAATAATCTTCATAATATTCATAAAATAGTTTAGTTGCTAATTCATAATATTTTTTCTTATCTGGATCACCATCATACATAAAGAATTCACTCATTCTATAATAAGCAATTGCATTATCTATTCTTTCTTCCTTTAATGCTATATCACCTAATTTAATAAGTTCACGTTTCCAATCATTACTATTTTTAATACCATTTGAAATAGGTAAAATATCTTCTAATCTTCCACCATCCCAATTAATTATTCTATTTAATTGATAATTGAAATTTGGCTCATCATTTAATTTATATACTCCTTTTTTTAATTTGTAAGGTTTATTAATATCATATTTTTTCATTATTTTATACCCCATAAAAGCTTTGATTCGCCTAAAGCTAATTTCTTAGCTTCTTTTTTATTTTTAAAGAATATACCATTTGTTGTATCTAATAGTTCTACACTGCTATATCCCATATCCTTTAATTTTTTTACAAACCTTTCCATATCGCCATATTTTCCTTTTGAAAATATATCATGTATTGCAAATCTTCCACCTTTTTTTAAGCATCTTAATGATTCAAGTAATATATCTTGTCTATTTCTAGATGGAATATTATGATATACATAATTAGATACTAATACATCAAATTCATTATCAGAAAATGGCAAGTTTACTGCATTTCCTTGCATGAAAGAAACATTACATACACCTTCAATTTCGGCATTTTTTTCACATAGCTTTTTATTGAATGATGCATATTCTTTTCCCCATCTATCTATGCCAATTATTTCTGTGTTAGGATTTAGCTTAGCTAATGCTATACTTAAAGCACCACTACCACATCCTACATCTAAGCCTTTATCATTATCTTTTATATTTACATATTTAACTGTACCTTCTGCCACAGTTTTCATTAAATGGTAATCTCCATTATAATCAAATGCCTTCATCATTTGATGAAATTTAATACTAATAAATAATATAAAGATTCCTAATATTAATAAAATACCAAATGGTATATATAAATATTTATTTATTGTAATTGCTAATATTAGAAAAGGTGTTGCAATAAATAATAATAAAATACTAATAACATAAAATGTTATAACCATTCCTTTTGGCATCCAATTTTTATAATCTGGTTTCATAAAATCTCTCCTTTAAAATAAAATACAACTCCACGCAATTAAAAATGCTGCTATAACATAAATAATAAAATGTCTAAAATGAACCCATTTATTATATCCAAATAAATGTGGTCCTACTATGTTTTCTACCTCAGGATAATAACGAGGGAAAAAACTAGAATGACATAAAAGAACATAATCAAATAGGATAATATCGAATAATTCTAATCCAAATAGCATAATTATTATTCTTACTACAATAAACCAATAATTAACATCATTTTTAATTGAATAATATATTTGGTAGCCTATAGGCGATAATAATAAAATAAAAGCTAAAATAAGCATTATATAGCCTAATACATGTTGGTGCTTAAATCTTTCTTCTTTTTCTGTTACAGCATCTTTTATTTCTTTTGGTGCTGATGAAAAGAATTTTTTATTTTGAACAAAGCCTACAGCTCCCCAAAGTAATATAAAATAGCCTAAGCACATAATTAAAGTTAAAATAATTGTAATTAACCAACCCATATGTTACCTTCTAAAGAATTCATCAATTAATTCTTTATTTCCTATTTTTAATTCATTATCTAAAATAATACATTTATCA
>JAILBI010000242.1 GCA_024681175.1 Acholeplasmatales bacterium | reverse complement strand
GGCTTTTATTTTATTATTATCACCAATAGGCTATCAAATATATTATTCAATTAATAATGATGTTAATTATTGGTTTATAGTTATAAGAATAATAATTATGTTATTTGGATTAGAACTATTCGATATTATTCTATTTGATTATATTCTTTTATGTCATTCTAGTTTTTTTCCTCATTATTATCCTGAGGTAAAAAATATAGTAGGACCACATTTATTTGGATATAATAAATGGGTTCATTTTAGACACTTTATTATTTATGCAATAGTCTCATTTTTAATTGCATGGATATGTATTTTATTTTAAAGGAGAGAGATTTTATGAAACCAGATTATAAAAATTGGATGCCAAAAGGAATGCTATATAGTGCGTTTATTATATCAATTGTTTTTGTTTTAGTAGGAATAGCATTTGGAATTGTTGGAATATTTATATGTGTATATTCATGGATTATTTTTAGCTTATTATTATTAATTGGCTTTTTTGGATTATTCTTGTCTTATAAATTCTTAATTATGTATAAGGCATTTGATTATAGTGGAGATTACCATTTAATGAAAACGGTGGCAGAAGGTACGGTTAAATATGTAAATATAAAAGATAACGATAAATGCTTAGATGTAGGATGTGGTAGTGGTGCTTTAAGTATAGCATTAGCTAAATTAAACCCAAATACTTATATTATCGGAATAGATAGATGGGGAAAAGAATATGCATCATTTAATAAAAAACTATGTGAAAAAAATGCCGAAATTGAAGGCGTAAATAATGTTTCTTTCATGCAAGGCAATGCAGTAAGCTTACCATTTTCTGATAATGAATTTGATGTGATAGTTTCAAATTATGTATATCATAATATTCCATCTAAAAATAGACAAGATATATTACTTGAATCATTAAGATGCTTAAAAAAAGGTGGAAGATTTGCGATACATGATGTATTTTCAAAAGGAAAATATGGCGACATGGAAAGCTTTGTAAAAAAATTAAAGGATATGGGATATAGTCGTGTAGAATTGTTAGATACTACAAATGGTATATTCTTTAAAAATAAAAAAGAAGCAAAAAAATTAGCTTTAGGTGAATCAAAGCTTTTATGGGGTATAAAATAATGAAAAAATATGATATTAGTAAGCCTTATAAATTAAAAAAAGGTGTATATGATTTAAACAAAGAACCAAATTTTAATTATCAATTAAATAGAATAATTAATTGGGATGGTGGAAGATTAGAGGATATATTAGCTATATCTTTCAATATAAAAAATAGTAATGATTGGAAAAGAGAATTAATAAAATTAGGGGATAGAGCATTAAAGGAAGAAAGAATAGATAATGCAATTGCATATTATAGAATGAGCGAATTCTTTATGTATGATGGAGATCCTGATAAGAAAAAATATTACGAATTAGCTACTAAGCTATTTTATGAATATTATGAGGATTATTTTAAAGGTGATAATCCAATAATTAAATTAGATTATATAGATTATAAAAATGTAAAATTACCTGTTATGCATCTAAAACCTGAAGGAATTCCAAAGGGTAAAATATTAATTCATGGAGGTAATGATTCATATTTTGAAGAATTCTTATTTACAGTCCTATATTTGAAAGATTTAGGATATGAGGTTTATATGTTCGAAGGACCAGGCCAAGGTGGTGTTGTAAGAGTCCAAAATATGCATTTTACATATAAATGGGAAGAACCTGTAAAGGCGGTATTAGATTATTATAATTTAGATGATATAACTATTATTGGTATCTCACTAGGTGGCTATTTAGCACCAAGGGCTGCCGCGTTTGATTCAAGAATCACTAAGGTTGTTGCCTGGAGTGTATTTCCATGCTTTTTAGATGTGATTATGGGTCAATTAAATAATAAAACTAAAAAATTATTTAAATTTGCGATGAAGCTACATTTAAAGCCTATTATTAATAAAGCATTCAAAAAAAGAGCTAAAAAAAGTCCAATTATTGATTGGGGCTTAAAGCATGGATGCTATGCATATGAAGCAAAGGATGCATACGAATATGCTCTTAAATTAAAAGAATATGATATAGCACCTGTTGCAGGTAAAATAACACAAGATATGCTAATTATTGGAGCGAGCAATGATCATTTTATTGATTATCATTTAATTAATAAAGAATTAGATATGCTAACTAACACTAGATCATTAACATTTAGATTATTTAAAGAATTGGAAGAAGCCGATAATCACTGCAATGTAGGTAATGGTAAAATTGTATTAGATTTTATTGATTCATGGATTGAAGGTATAAATAATGAAAGATAAATATAAGGATCAAATAATTATAAGTGTAATTTTAACAATAAGCTTATTAGCTATAGGTATAATGCTTGATAGATTTTTAGAAATGCCATTTAATAATTTAGGCATTATTATTATTAGTATAC
>JAILBI010000207.1 GCA_024681175.1 Acholeplasmatales bacterium | reverse complement strand
ATTTATATCCATAATATAATAAATCACATAAATAAACATCTTCGTGGTATCTTATTTTATTACTAAATCTAATTTTATTATTTATTAAAAATAATCTATTTAAAAATAAGCCATGTAGACATCTTAATCTTATTGGATCATGATGTTGAATATATAATTTATTATCAATATATGTTTCTTCTAGATATTCAGTAAAATATATATCATCATTATGTTCTTTAATATAATTAATAACTTTAGCTAAATTATCATATTCATACAACATATCATCTTGGTCAATAAATGTGACATAAGTTGCCTCACTTCTGTCAAGACCATATTGTCTTGTTAAACCTTGACCTTCATTAATATCTTTAACTAAATACTCAATATTTAGTTTAGGATATCTTTGTTTAAACCAAGATTTTTTATATTTATTTTTAGATTTATCATTAACGATAATAATACCTATTTCTTTAACTTCTATATTTTTTTGTTTATTAATAGAATCTAATAATCTTATCATAAATTCTATAGGACAATCATATTCTGGTATTATTATATCTAAAAAATGAGACATATAATCACTACTTTCTAAATAAAACTATTTATTATTGTATGTAATTTTTATACTATTGATGAAATCATTAGAGTTACATCTTATTTCTATCCATGGATAGCTAGAACATAAGGAATTATAATTTCTACTAATACATTCTTCAATAAAATCATTATTCACTTTTTCAAATATTTCTATATTATCTTCAATTTGCTTGTTAAATATTTCAGCAAACTTATCTTTAAAATTCTTATAAGTCGAAATATCCATAATGTTAGAATTGATTATTAAGTAAATTAAAGTCATATCTGAAACAAAGTATCTACTATTTAGCAATTTTTTTTCTGATAAAACCTTGTGTGCCTCAGTTATGGCATATATTTGATCATCTAAATCTGGATATTCTTGCCCAGTATTTCTCATTAAACTATTTTCATTCCATTTCCAATTATAGGTTATCTCATCAATAAATGCCTGATTTTCCCCGGCGATAGAATTAACCAAACAAATATAATATAAATCTTCATATCTCCTTAATCTATCATTGAATTTTATGTTATTTTTAGACAAAAAATCACGTCTTAAATATAGTGCATGTAATGATTGAAGTGTTAAATTATTGTGTTTAATATTCATTAATTCTTTCTGTACATATACTTCTTCATTAATGGAAGTTGACACTTTAAAAAGATTATATTCCTCCATAAAACTTATTATTTTTCCAATTGAATACTCTCCAACAAATTCATCATCAGAATCTAGGAATGTTATATATTTACCATTACCGGCATCAATTGCATTTTGTCTAGCCACTCCCGGACCAACATTTTCTTTGTTAACTAAATATGTTATTTTAAGTTTCGGAAATCTTTGTTTAAACCACGATTTTTTATATCTAATTTTTTTTGAAGCGTCATCAATAATAATTATATTTATACTTTTAAAATCTACTCCTTTTTGTCTATTTATAGAATTAAGCGCCCTAACTAAATATTCTTCAGGAGTATTATATATTGGAATAATTATATCTAATAAATATAACATATTTTCACCATAAAATTAAATTTTTTTTATAAAGTCTTCAAAACTTTCTTTTACCTTAAACCAGTTATAAATTCTTAACTGTGCATTGAATTTCAATTGAATTGTTTCGTGTAGTTTTTCTAAACCATATTTATCAAACTTATCTTTATCATAATTACTTCTAAACAACTCAACATATTGAGGTTTTAAATCTCTATATTCTTCATAATCAAATAAGTTTGATGCTAATACCAAATACAAACTACACATTCCTCCAATATAAAACTCTAGATAATCAATTTTGTTTTTTTCAAAAATAGAATTAGTTTTAAAAATAGCATAGAACTCATCTTCTAAATGATTGTAAATTTTCTTGTTTGATCTCATCAAACTCTGATTATTCCACTTCCAATTATAAGATACTTGATCAATGAAGGCCCTTGAATCAACTGAAAACCCATTAACCAATCTAACAAAATAAAAATCTTCATGAATTCTTAATTTTTCATCAAATCTAATTGAATATTCATCTAAAAAGGATCTTCTTAAAAATAATCCATGTAAACAATCTAAAGTTTTAAAATCATGAGTAATGTTATAAAAAACACCATTTATGATAGTTTCTTCATTTACTTTCGTAAAAATTTTATCTACATTGAACTCTTCAAAAACAGATAATACCTTTGGAAATATATCAGTACCTAAAAATTCATCATCAGAATCCAAAAACGTTATATATTTACCATTGCCTGCATCAATTGCATTTTGTCTAGATACTCCCGGACCAACATTTTCTTTGTTAACTAAATATGTTATTTTAAGTTTTGGAAATCTTTGTTTAAACCATGATTTTTTATATTTATTCTTTTTTGATGCATCATCTACAATTATTACATTTAAAATATTAAAATCAATTCCTTTTTGTACGATAATTGATTTTAATGCCCTTACTAAATATTCCTCAGGAGTATTATATATTGGTATTATTATATCTAATATATTTTCCATAATTAAAAACCTCATTTCTAT
>JAILBI010000205.1 GCA_024681175.1 Acholeplasmatales bacterium | reverse complement strand
AATAAAGAAATAAGCTTTGAGGATGCAGAAAGGATATTAGGTGATTTAAAATGAATAAATACTTAGAAGATTTAAAAAAAGAATTAGAAAAAGAAAATATATCTAATATTGATGAAATAATAGATAAATATGAAGCAAGATATAATTTTGGTCTAGAGGCAGGATTATCTGATGATGAAATAATTGAAATGCTTGGTGATATTGATGATATTGTAGATAAATATAAAGAAGAAAAAGAAACAATAAAGGAAGATGATGATAATAATATAGAAAAGCCTATATTATATATTAAAACTGTAAGAGATGATGTAATAATAAAAGAATCAAATGATGATTCTTGTCACCTATATTTTGAAAATACTAAAAGCTCTTATTATGATGTTAAAAATTCTAAATCTAAAGGTATAGTCATTGATTATATTAAAAGTATGGTTTTAACATTAAATAAGATTCATGGAACAATTACAATTGAAATTCCTAAAAATAAATATTTTAAAACATGTGAATTTAATTTAGGATCATCAGATTTTAAAACAATTGATTTAAATGCTGATAAAATATCATTAATTACAACATCTGGCGATCTTGAAATATCTAATTTAATTTCAAATGGTGATTTATCAATTCATTGTGTTAAATCAGATATTGAAATTAAAAAGGTAGAATGTGCTGGTGAATTACATATTACAAATGCTTCAGGTGATATTGATATAGATTATGCAAAAGGTAAATATATTAAAATAGATACTTTATCTGGTGATGTTAATTTAAAAGATGCTGAAGGAGAAATAAATACAAAATCTATTACAGGTGATATACATGTAAATGGTAAAGATTTTTCTAATTTAAGAAAGAATATAGGGAGGATGTTTAAATGAACTTTAGATTTAGATTATTAGAAGCAACTCCAATGATTTGCTTAATCATTTATTTAACAATTGGTTTTACATTAAATATATGGCATCCTACATGGATTATATTTAGCTTAATATTTATTATGCCTATTTTAGTATATTCAAGATTTAGAAGTATTATTTATATTTTATTTTTGATAAGTATATATATTCCTTTAGGTATAATATTTTCTATTTGGCACCCATTATGGATTATCTTTTTAACTATTCCTGTATATTTAACATTGGTTTCTCCATATATTAGTAGAAATAAAAATAGAATAGAAGTAATAGAAGAAAGAAATTAATATTGAATTTTATATAATAAAATTATATAATCATCTTGTCGTTGATAAGGACAAGATGATTTATTTTTTGATTATAGAGACAAGCTGGCTGGTGTAAAGCTTGACAATAATAAATTGTTACTACCTTGGAGATTGAATTAGGAAATGAATTCACGTATTACTGCGTTAAAGTATTTGAGTGCTGTATATAATACAGAATTAAGGTGGTACCACGGATTAATTCGCCCTTAGGTTATTCTAAGGGCTTTTTATTTTATTTAGGAGGAATGTATGTATAAAGTAACATTAATTGATGGATCTATTAAGGAAGTAGAAGAAAAAACACTTATTATTCAGGTTTTAAAAGAAATTTCACCATCTTTAGCTAAACAAGCAATCGTTGCGAAAGTAAATGGTAAGCTTGTTGATTTAAAGGATGAAATTACATCTGATATTACACTTGAAGCAATTTTACCAGGCACAAAGGAAGCATTTGAGGTTATTAACCATTCATGCGCTCACTTAGTTGCACAAGCTATGCAAAGATTATATCCTGGTACAAGATGTGGTGTTGGTCCTGCGATTGAAGAAGGATTCTATTATGATTTTGCAATACCTGAAGCAATTACTAATGATGATTTAAAGAAGATTGAAGATGAAATGAGAAGAATTTCAAAAGAAAATCTTCCTATTAAGCATTATTATTTATCTAAGGCTGATGCAAAAGAATTATTTAAAAATGATAAGTATAAATGTGAATTAATTGATGCAGTTGAAGATGAAATGGTTGGTATTTATGAACAAGGGGAATATAAGGATGTTTGTAGAGGACCACATGTTATTTCAACTGGTATTTTAAAGAATTTCAAATTATTATCTGTTGCAGGTGCATATTGGAGAGGAAATTCTAATAATGATGTTTTAACAAGAGTATATGGTACTTGTTGGCATACAGCTGAAGAATTAGATGCTCATTTAAAGGTATTAGAGGATAGAAAAGAAAGAGACCATCGTAAGATTGGTAAGGATCTTGAAATATTCATGTTTGATGAGCTAGTTGGTCGTGGCTTACCTATGTGGCTTCCAAATGGCTTCATTGTAAGAAGATTATTAGCTGATTATATTATGGATAAGGAATATGAGCTTGGCTATTTCCATGTTAAAACTCCAGTATTAGGTAATGTTGAATTATATAAAACATCAGGTCACTGGGCACATTATAAGGATGATATGTTCCCTAAGATGGAGCTTGATGAGGAAGCATATGTACTTCGTCCTATGAACTGTCCTCATCATATGGTTATGTATAGATCTAAATTACATTCTTATCGTGATCTTCCTGTAAGAATTGCTGAAATCGCAGATGATTTTAGATATGAAGCATCTGGTGCCTTAACAGGTATTGAAAGAACAAGAGCATTTGCTCAAAATGATTCTCATATTTTCTGTATGGAATCTCAAATTAAACAAGAATTTAAAGCTGTAACTAAATTAATTTTAGATGTTTATAAGGATTTCGGCTTTAAAAATTATAAATTCCGTTTATCACTTCGTGATCCTGAAAATAAAGAAAAATATTTCGGTAATGATCAATTATGGGAAAAGAGTGAAAATGAATTAAGAGAAGTATTAAATGAGCTTGGTGTTGATTATTATGAAGCAAAGGGTGAAGCTGCATTCTATGGACCTAAGCTTGATGTACAGGTTTTATCTGCAATAGGTCATGATGTTACATTATCAACTATTCAGCTTGATTATCAATTACCACAACGCTTTGAGCTTACATATATTGATGAAAATGGTGGTAAGAGCCGTCCTGTAGTAATCCATAGAGCAATCCTTGGCTCAATGGATAGATTTGTTGCCTTCCTACTTGAAGAAACAAAGGGTGTATTACCAACTTGGTTAGCTCCAGTACAAGCTAAAATTATTCCTGTAAGCTTAGAACATCATAAAGAATATTGTGACAATCTAGGCTTTGCGTTAAGAAAAGCAGGCATAAGATATTCATTTGATTATCGTGATGAAAAGCTTGGCTATAAGATTAGAGAAGCTCAAACTAAGAAAATACCATTCCAGCTTGTAATTGGTGATAATGAGGTACAAAATAACACTGTTACATATCGTAAATATGGTGAACAAAAACAAACTACTGTTACAATAGATGAATTTATTTCATTTATGAATCAGCTTAAAAATGAATTAAAATAAGATAATAGGGCCTTTAATGGCCCTATTTTAAGGAGTTAAAATGGGTCTTTTAGATGTTACAGGCTTAAAATTTAAATATCGTGATGAAGAATTATATAACGAAATAGAATTTCATATTTATCAAAAAGACCACATTGTAATTGTTGGAGATAATGGTGCAGGTAAATCTACATTTATGAATATTATTTCAAAAAATATCATTCCAGATAAGGGTGATATTAAATGGATGAATAATATTAAATATTCCTATCTAGATCAGCATTTAAAAATCCATGATGATATTATTGTTAAGGATTATCTACATTCATCATTTAAGGAATTATATGATAAAGAAGAAAAGATGAATGAATATTATATGAAGCTTGAATCTTGTCCTGAATATGAATATGATAAATATTTATCATATGCAAATTCAATTCAAGAGGAATTAGAAAGATTACATTTCTATGAAACAGATTCAAGAGTTATGAATATGGTTAATGGTCTTGGTATAGATAATTATTCATTAGAAAAAACATTATCAAATTTATCTGGTGGTCAAAGGGAAAAGGTATATCTTGCTAAATTATTATTAGATGAGCCTGATGTTTTACTTTTAGATGAACCTACAAATTTCTTAGATGAAAATCAAGTATCATGGCTAAAGGATTTTTTAAAAACATTTAAAAAAGCCTTTGTATGTATTTCTCATGATAAAAATTTCATCAAAGATATTGCAGAAGTAATATATGATTTATCTAATAAGAATATGACAAGATATAATATGGATTATAATCATTATTTAAAAGAAAAGGATATCAGAGAAGAACAATATAAAAAGGATTATTTATCTCAACAAAATTATATTAAAAAGGAACAAGAATTTATTAAAAAGAATTTAGTTAGGGCAACTACAACTAAAAGAGCCCAATCAAGAAGAAAGATGCTTGAAAGATTAGATGTATTAGAAAAGCCTATAGATCATGTTCCGATGAAGATTAAATTTCCTTTTTCTAATACTCTTGGCGAAGAAGTGTTAAAAATAGAAAATTTATCTGTAGGATATAATGATAATATAATATTAGAGGATTTAAATTTTAATATTTTAAAAAATCAAAAAATTGCCATCCTAGGTCAAAATGGTGTTGGTAAATCTACAATATTAAAAACGATTATGAATATAATAAAACCTATTAAAGGTGATTATAAATGGGGTGTATCTGTAATTACTAATTATTTTTCACAAGAGGTTTTATTTGATAATTTAGAAACACCTATATCTTATATAAGATATTATTATCCTATGGCTAATGATAATGAAATAAGAGCTTTGCTTGCGAAAGTAAATATTAAAGGTGAGCTTGTAACAAAGAAGATGAATGAATTATCAGGTGGTGAGCAAACTAAGGTTCGTTTAGCATTAATGATGATGAAAAAGAGTAATGTATTAATATTTGATGAGCCTACAAATCATTTAGATATTTTATCTAAATCTGAGCTTTGGCATGCCATAGATGAATTTGAAGGCTCAGTAATATTAGTATCTCATGAAGATAATTTTTATGAAGGCTTAGTTGATGTTATATTGAACTTTTAATTATAATATAAAAATAAAATATTTAAAATTAAAAGTTCAATATAACATCAACTAAGCCTTCATAAAAATTATCTTCATGAGATACTAATATTACTGAGCCTTCAAATTCATCTATGG
>JAILBI010000177.1 GCA_024681175.1 Acholeplasmatales bacterium | reverse complement strand
TATAAAGATCCCTTCAAGGGATAAGCCATAGTGAAATTTGCGGTTGTCAGCCGCTTTTTGATGACCCTTCAGGGTCGTCGAAAGGTAGAAGCCCTTATAGGGGAGCGTAAAAACCGCACGTTAAACGTGCGGATTGTTATTATTTCACAAAATATTTTTAATGATATTATATACGATGAATTTTTAATTTTTATGGTAAAATATATATGATATATTTTGGAGTTAAGGGGTTTTAGAATGACATTAATTGAAAATAATACATATGATGAAGAAAGATCATTATACAATTTATGTGATACAAAACTAAATAATTGTACATTTAGTGGACCAAATGATGGAGAATCACCACTAAAAGAATGTAGAAATATAATTGTAAAGAATTCTACATTTAATTTAAGATACCCTCTTTGGCATGACAAAGGATTTTCTTTAATATCGTCTATATTATACGAGCCTTCTAGAGCTCCTTTATGGTATAGTTTTAATGGAATTATTGAAGATACTAAAATAGAATCAGTAAAAGCGTTAAGAGAATGTGACAATATTAAAATTAATAATTCATTTATAAATTCTAAAGAATTTGGTTGGAAATGTAATGATATTGTAATTAATAATTCTAATATAGAATCAGAATATATGTTATTTGATAGTAAAAACATAAAGATAGATAAATTAACATTTAGTGGAAAATACTCATTCCAATATATTAATAAATTGTATATTACTAATTCTATATTAGATACAAAAGATGCATTCTGGCATAGCGAGAATGTAGAAGTAAAAGATTCTACAATTAAAGGTGAATACCTTGGTTGGTTTTCTAAGAATTTAAAATTAATTAATTGTAAAATTATAGGTACACAACCATTCTGTTATTGTGAAAATCTAGAACTTATTGATTGTGAAATGATAGATTGTGATTTTGCGTTTGAATATTCTAGTGTAAATGCTAAAATAAAAGGTAATGTAATATCAATTAAAAATCCAAAAAGTGGTCATATAACAGTTGATAGTGTAGATAAAATTATTAATGATAATTCAATTATGGAAAATAATTGTATTATCGATATATTAAATAAATAGTTGAGGGATAATATGAATTTATTAAGATTTGATAATACTGTAGCCTCTATAAATATCATAAAAAGAAAAGTTGCTAGATTATTATTTGTGTTAGGTTTATTAACATCAATTACATTCATTATATTTTATTTAGCAATTATTCTGATTAAAAAAGAAATAGTTCCAACTATTATATATTCATCTTTCATCTTTATTACTTTAGCATCATCTATTATTGATATATTATTCTTTTCAAATAATAAGAAAGTAATAAATATATTACAGAAAAGAAAGAGTAGAAAGAAAAAAAGAATTAAGACAAATACGATATTTATTATAAAGACTATGATTAAATTAGTATCTATTGGTTATGGTATTTATTTGTTAGTTGGTAATTTTAATACAGTTGATGTAATATTAGTTACAGTGCCATCAGTGTTATTGTTGCTACAACTATTATTAGTGTTTTTAGCCAGTGTCTTTATTGGTTATACAGAATATATGATAATAGGTGTAGAAGAAGATTTATCTGAAAGTAAAGTAATTAATTTTGTCGGTTCTAAATCACTTAAAGCTAATTTAATTGCTGATCAGCTTTTATATAGTGATTCTCAAGAAAAAATATTACACGAAATTGGTATACAAAAACTTAAGGATAAAGAAAACAGACACGAAAATTATAAATTAACTCATAGAATGGTAATTTATAATGAATGTAAAGAAAAAGTTATTAAATTAACTACTGTAAAATATCCAACTAATCCTAAAAATATTGTTTTTAGGAAAATAAAAGGTCTTCTTAAAAAATTTAATAATTTATATAATTCAAAATTAAATAAAGAAGAGATATTTAAACCTCTAAAAGACATATATAATAAATTGGCAAATGAAACTAAAGAAATAATTAAAAATAATGAAAAATATATTTCTTTATTAGCTTTAACTATGTACTTTATTAATGGAACTGATTCATTAGGAAAAGATTATGATTTAGATAAAATTATTATTGATTTAGCTTTAAAAGAAAGCGAATAGATTTGAAGGTGAAATTATGAATAAGGCGTTAAAAAAGGCTTTATACATTCCAATTGTTTGTTTATCTATATTACCTGTTATATCTTGTAAAAACAAAGATGATAAACCGAAAATATGTGATTATGAAATAATACATGAACCAGAATTTGGTGGAGCTTATGTTAAAATCACAATTGATGATTTTAATGATAAAGGATTTGAATATGGTGATAGTGTTGATGTGACATTCTCAAATGATTTTAAATATGAAGATTTACCATATTATAATGGTTATTATGTAGATGCTGGTAATCCTTTATTAATTGCATATCCTGGTTATGATTATATTAAAGTAGCCATCAATTATGGTGCCGATGTATGGGATGTAGCTAATTTAAATGAAGATGTAACTTGTTCAATTAAACTAAATAAAGCTAAAAAATATTATGATATTCAAATGTCATCAGACATTCATTATACTGATGATATTAATGATTATGAAAATGATCCTATAATATTTTCTAATTTCAGAAATATTACAGTAGGTAATATTAAGGAAAATAAGATTTATAGATCTGCATCTCCTATTGATAATCAACATCTTCGTGCTCATTATGTTGATGAATTAATAAAAGAAAAGAATGTAGCGTATATAATGGATTTATCTGATGATAATACTAAAATAGATAAACATATAGCTAAAGAAGATTTTAATTCACCTTATTTCAAATCATTATATGATAATAATAAAGTTGAAGCTGTCGCGATGAATATGAATTATTATTCAAGCGAATTTACAACTAAGATAGCTCAAGGCTTTAAAGCCTTTGCCAAAAACGAAGGACCATATTTAATTCATTGTGTTGAAGGTAAGGATAGAACTGGTTTTGTCTGTATGGTTATAGAAGCTTTATGTGGGGCAACTTACCAAGAAATAGTCGATGATTATATGTT
>JAILBI010000153.1 GCA_024681175.1 Acholeplasmatales bacterium | reverse complement strand
TATTATTAATAAAAAATAAGGGAGTATAGGATGTTATTATATTTTATATTAATATTAATTGTTAATATTGTTGTAGTATTATTAAATTCATTATTTGGTTCTGATCCTTGGTGGTATTATTTAATATTTAGTGTAGGTGGTACATTATTTGAAATAATAATTGATGGTATTATCGCAACCTTAATTAGAAAATTACCAGAAAAAGGATTTATTTATGAAGAACATAAATATTTTCATACAAGTAAAGGATTATTAAGATTTTTTGAAAAATTTGGAGTGAAGAAGTGGAAGGATCACATTCCTGAGCTTGGAGGATTTACAGATTTTCATAAAAATCATGTTGCAGATCCAAAAGATCCAAAATATTTATCTAGATTCATGCTTGAAGCTTGCTATGGTGTATTAATACACGAAATATCTTATCCATTAGGATTCTTAGTATTATTACTAGATTATAGGATATATTATTCATCATCTATGATTTGGTTAACTGTATTAGTACCTGTTGCAATAACTAATTTAATATGCTGTATGCTTCCTGCAATTACATTAAGATATAATTTACCAAAATTAAATAAAATGAAGCAATTTGCAGAAAGAAAAGCATCAAGAACAAAAGAAAGTTAAATTCCGATATTTAACTTTCTTTTTATTTTGTCCAAAAACGGAATAGAGTTTTAAAATATATCGTTATTGAACTTAACTAGATAAATTATACTTATAATGTAATTTACATCGGTTTTTGGTTCGATTAAAATCAAAATATATTATTTTAATTTAGGGGTGATTGGGGTTCTTTATTTGAACCTCTTTTGAACTTTAAAAACCATGGAGGTGGTTTGATGAACTCGAAGACGGCTATGTTCTTGGTAAAGAGAATATTAATGGCTATTTTGACAATATTCATTGTTATAACCATTACATTCTTTGTAATGCAAGCTGTTCCTGGAAATCCATTCTTGTCTGAAAAAGCAATGGATGCTCAAAGAATTGAGACATTAACAAAGAGATATGGTCTTGATAGACCTTTAGTTGTTCAATGGCTTGATTATTCTAGAAAGTCTTTTATTTTTGATTTTGGTATTTCAATTAAAACATATCCTGGTAAAGAAGTATCAGAAGTAATATTTGATGGATTTGGCTATTCTGCATTAAATGGTTTACTTGCTGCAACAGTTGCAATCATATTCGGTATTATCCTTGGTGTTACTGCAGCAGTTAACAGAGGCAAAATAGTAGATCGTATCATCATGATTTTTACAACTGCAATGGTTGCTGTACCATCATTTGTTATTGCAGCATTCTTTTTATATTGGTTTTGTGTTAAAGGACCTTTCCCAATCAATTATGGTACATCAAATTCAGCATTAAAATATATTATGCCTGTTATTGCATTATCTTTATATCCAATGAGTTATATAACTCGTTTAACAAGAACATCAACACTTGATGTACTTGGTTCTGATTATGTAAGAACAGCTAAAGCTAAGGGAGTATCTCCATTAAAGGTTTTATTTAAACATACATTAAGAAATTCATTAACTCCAGTTATTTCATATGCTGGACCTATGATTGCGTTTATTTTAACAGGTAGTTTAGTAGTAGAAAATATTTTCTCTATTCCTGGACTTGGTAATACTTTAATTAAAGCTATAAATAATTCTGATTATCCTTTAATTATGGGTATGACAGTATTTATTTCATTCTTGGTAATATTTATGATTTTAGTAAGTGACTTCTTATATAAAGTTGTAAATCCAAGAGTAGATTTGGAATAGGAGGAAGTAGAATATGAGAAATTTTTTATCATTACAACCAGACTATTCTAAGTTCATTTTAGCTACTGACGCTGAAAAAGAACAAAGTGTTAAAATGCGTCCTTCAGCATCATTTTGGAAAGATGGTTTTAAAAGATTAATTAAAAATCCAATAGCAATTATTTGTATTTCAATTATTGTAATTGCATTATTAATGGCAATTTTTATTCCTATTTTCTGGCCATATAAATATGATGAAATGTTATATACAAATACATATGGTCAAACTCAACAATATAAAGATTGGATTGCTCAAGGTAATAAAAATGATTTTGCATATTTAAAGCCTTTTGAGCTATCAAATTATGAAAAATTCTTACAAAGCCAAGGCAAATCTATCTGCCCTCATATCTTTGGTACAGATAAATTTGGAAGAGATTATTTCATTCGTATTATTTATGGTTTAAGAGTATCTCTTGCAGTAGGCTTCTTTGCAGCATTAATCGTATGTATTATTGGTACAATTTATGGTTCAATTGCTGGATATTTTGGCGGTAAGGTTGATATGGTAATGATGAGAATAGTAGATGTTATCTATTCATTACCTGATTTATTAATCATCATTTTATTATCAGTTGTATTAAAAGCAACTCTAGCAGATAAGATAGAAGGAACATTTCTAGAGCCTATAGGCTTTGGTATGATAAGTATCTTTATTGTTTATGGCTTATTATATTGGGTTGGTATGGCTCGTATGGTCCGTGGACAAGTAATGGCAATAAAGAAGCAAGAATATGTGCTTGCAGCAAGAACTTTTGGTGCTTCACCAAAAAGAATCATCTTCAAGCATTTATTACCAAACTGTATTGGTATCATTATTGTTACTACAGCACTTCAAATTCCAGCTGCAATATTCACTGAATCATTCTTATCATATGTAGGATTAGGTGTTAATATCCCAATGCCTTCATTAGGTTCATTAGCATCTGATGCATCTAAATTATCAGTAATGATTCATTATTCATACATGATTTATATTTCTGCAGGTTCAATATTAATCTTAGTATTATCATTAAATTTACTTGGCGATGCATTAAGAGATGCATTCGATCCTAAGTTACGAAAGTAGGTGCTAATATGGAAGAAAAAGTATTAGAACAACAAGAACACCTACTTGAAGTAAAAGATTTAAAAACATCTTTCTTCGTTCCTGCAGGCGAGGTTAAAAGTGTTGATGGTTCATCATTTGTTGTTGATAAAGGTAAAATTTTAGGTATTGTTGGTGAATCTGGATCAGGAAAAAGTGTTACTGCATATTCAATTATGCAAATATTATCTCATCCTGGAAAAATTGTTTCTGGCTCAATTAAATTAAATGGAAAAGAGCTTGTAGGATTACCTGAAAAGGAGCTTGCGAAAATAAGAGGGGGTAAAATATCAATTATTTTCCAAGACCCAATGACAAGCTTAAATCCTGTTTATACAATTGGTAACCAATTAAGGGAAGCTATTTATCTTCATAGAAGAAAAACAGTATTTACAAATAAATATGTCAAATTAAGAAAACAGCTTGAAGATTTAGAAAATGAATTTAAAGAAAACAAGCTTGATGAAACATCTTATAAATTAAAAAAGGAAGAATTAGAAACAAAATTAGCTAAAACTCCTAAGCTTGAAGAGAAAAAATTAACTAGATTTGAAGCAAACCAGCGCGCAATTGAAATGCTTAATTTAGTTGGAATTAATTCACCTGAAAAGAGATTAAAACAATATCCATTTGAATTTTCAGGTGGTATGCTTCAGCGTATTATGATTGCGATGGCATTATGCTGCGAGCCTGATCTTTTAATCGCAGATGAGCCAACAACTGCCCTTGATGTTACAATTCAAGCTCAAATCCTTGAATTAATTCAATCAATTCAAAAGAAAACCGGAATGGCTGTAATCATTATCACACATGATCTTGGTGTTGTTGCAGAATTATGTGACGAGGTTGATGTTATGTATGGTGGTAAGATTGTAGAACGTGGCACTGTAGATGATATTTTCTATAATCCTAAGCATGAATATACTAAAGGATTATTAAATTCAATTCCTACAATGGAAGCAAAAGAAAGATTAGAGCCTATTACAGGTTCTGCAATCGACCTTTTGAATTTGCCAAAGGGCTGTGCTTTCTCACCTAGATGTAAAAACACAATGAAGGTTTGTCTTGAAAAATATCCACCTGAGGTTAAGGTTGATGATAATATCCATAAATGCTCATGCTTTATGTATATTAAAGAAGAAATTGATAAAGAGTTAAAAGAAAATCCTAATTTTAAGGTAGAAGATATTAAAGAAAATCCTTTAGATGAAAAGCTTGAAGACGCTCAAGATGAAGCTAAAGAAGAAATAAAAGAAGAATCTAAGGTTGAAATAGAGCCTCAAGAAGAAACTAAGATAAAGGAGGGTGAAAATGATGGAGAATAATATAACATCAAATAATACTCCTTTAGAAGAGGAAGAAGATATTATTTTAGAGGTTAAAAATCTAAAACAATATTTTGATATTACAACAGGATTTTTTAAAACAACACCCTTAAAGGCTGTAGATAATGTTTCATTTAAGATTAAAAGAGGTGAAACATTAGGTGTTGTAGGTGAATCTGGCTGTGGTAAAACAACATTAGGTAGAACTATTATTAATCTTTATAAGCCTTCATCAGGTGATGTAATATTTGAAGGATTAAATATTTCACCTTATTCAGATTTAAAAAAGATTAAAAAAGAAAAATCATTTGAATTATCTTCTTTAAAATATGAAAAGAATAAAAAAATTAGACTTTTCAAAAAAGAAATGGATGATTTAGAGAAAAAAGAATTAGAAGAAAAATTAGATGTTTCTCGTGATTATCAAAAAGAAATAGATGAATTTTCAGCTAAAGTAAATGAAGAATATTTAAAACAAAAAGAAGAATTAATTTCATTATATGATCAAAAATATATTGATAAACAAAATGAAATTAATTCATCAATAGAAAAAGCACTTAAGAAAAAAGAAAATGCTTTAGCTAAATTAGAGGAAGTAGCAAAAGAATCTGATTTAGAAGCTATATCTAAAGTAGATGAAGTAGTAGCTAAATATAGAGAAGAATATGATAATGAGTTTTCAAAAGCTATAGAAGAGAAAAATGAAGGCATAAAGAAAGCTAAAGAAGAAAAAATTAAACGTCATGAAGCTTTCTTAAAGATGAAAGAAAAATTTAAAGATGAAGAAAATGAATTAGCTTCATCTTTAGCAAATGCTTCAAAAGAAGATAGAAGTAAACAAATTGAGGCATTAAAGAAAGATCATACTAATGATATTTTAGTTACTAAAGAAAAGAATAAAGGTGCTTATAAGGTAGATTTATCTATCGCTAAAAGTAAATTTTTAAAGACTAAATCAAGGCTATTAAAAGAATTTGAAAAGAAGAAAAAAGAAGCAAGAAAAGAATCTAAATATTATACATATCTTGATACTAAAGAAGAAATTAATGATAAATGTAAAAAAGAAATACAAAAAATTAAATCTTCTTCAAGAGAAAGACTTAAATATTTTAGAAAGAACTGTGCAATGGTATTCCAAGATCCTTATTCATCTTTAAATCCACGTATGACAGTTCAAGATATTATTGCAGAACCATTAGATGTAAATCACTTATATTCAACTGAAGAAGAAAGAAGATCTAAAGTTTTACATTTAATGAAATTAGTTGGTTTATCACCTGAGCAATCAACAAGATATGCACATGAATTCTCAGGTGGTCAAAGACAAAGAATAGGTATCGCAAGAAGCTTAGCTGTAAATCCTAAATTTATTATTTGTGATGAGCCTGTATCAGCCCTTGATGTATCAATTCAGGCACAGGTTATTAATACATTTGCAGATTTACAAAAAAAGCTCGGCTTAACTTATTTATTTATTGCTCATGACCTATTAGTAGTAAGACATATTTCTAATAGAATTGCAGTTATGTATTTAGGTAAGATTGTTGAAATAGCTGAAACTAATGAGCTATTTGATAATCCAATGCATCCATATACTCAATCTTTATTATCTGCAGTTCCTATGCCAGATCCTAATATGGCAAGAGAAAACCAAAGAATCATTTTGGAAGGTGATGTTCCATCTCCTTTAAATGTTCCTTCTGGTTGCCCATTCCATACTAGATGTCAAAAAGCTAAGGATATTTGTAAGATTAATATTCCAACATTAAAAGAAATTGTAAAAGATCATTTCGTATCTTGTCTTTTATATGATGAAGAAAATAAAGAAGTTGTAGAAGAAAAGAAAGACGATGTCGTTTTAAATAACGAACAAATAGAAGGAAAAATTAATTTGAATGAGAAGGAGGATATTTAGAAATGAAATTCAAAAAGATTTTTTTAGGAGCAACAGCTGCTCTTGGAACAGCATTTGTAGCTACAAGCTTAACATCTTGCAGCAAAGAGGAAGAAGGAGGATTAAATGTTTGTCTTGCATCAACTCCACAACACGTTGACCCAGCACTTAATAGTGCAGTTGATGGTGCTTGCTATGCAGTTCATGCATTCTCTGGTTTAGTAAGATATGTACCAAATGCACAAGGTGATCTTGTTATCGCACCAGATCTTTGTAAGGAACTTCCTACAGGTGAAGCTGTTGGTACAAAGACAAAATATACATTCGAATTAAGAGATAATATTAAATTCTCTAATGGTGAACCTATCACTGCTCAAGATTTCGTTGATTCTTGGAACCGTGCTTCAGGTAAAGAATTAGGTGCTGACTATGCATTTATGTTTGATGTAATTGATAGAATTGATGATAATACATTAAATATTTCTGCTAAGGATGAAAAAACTTTAGAAGTAGTATTACCAGTAGATTCTTCATATTTCATGGAACTTTGCGCATTCCCTGCATATGATGTATTATATGATGCAAAGAACCTTGATGCTGAAGGTAAATGGGCAAAGAATCCAAAGAAATTTGTAGGTTCTGGTGCATATACTTTAAAATCTTATAAGGATAATGTTAAATTAGTATTAGAAAAGAATGAAAATTATTGGGATGCTGAAAATGTAACAATGGAAAAAATTAATTTCATTTTCAGTGATGATGATTCATCAACTTATGCTCAATTCTTAAATGATGATTTACAATTCGTTGATTCAATGGATGCTTCAACAGCTAAAACTGAAAAGACTGGTGATAATTATCATGTTATTGAACAATTAGGTACATATTATGTATGTTTCAATGTTAATAGTAATTTATTTAGCTCTTTCAACCAACATGCACAAGAAGAAATTAGAACTGCATTATCATTATTAATTGACCGTAAGCATATATGTGAAGATATCGTTGGTACAGGTGAAACTCCTGCAACAGGCTTCGTTGGTGCTAAATTAACTGATATAAGAGGCGGTTATTTCGTAGATTATAATGGTGCAGCAGAAGATGGTTCAGGCTGGACAGGTGATCCGGAAAATTATTCTGCAAACGTTGCTGCAGCAAAAGAAATCTTAGATAAATATTTCACTAAAGATGCAAATGGTAAATATCAAAACTTCCCATCTATTGATTATATTATCAATACAAATACTAACCATGAAGCAATTGCTACAGAAATTAAACAAGAATATGCTAACCTTGGTATCACATTAAATATTGCTAGCCAAGAATGGAATACTTTCTTACAAACTCGTAAGGATGGAGAATTTGATGTTGCAAGAAATGGTTGGGTTGCAGACTATAATGACCCATCATCATTCTTAGAATTATTCATGTCAGATTCTGGTAATAATGATTGTCAATTAGGTAAAGGTAAAGTTGGTGAAGATCCTGCTGCATCATTTACTTATTCAGTAGATTTATCTTCAATTGCTGGCTATACATCATTAACAGGCACTTGGGCTGAAACTTATGATGAGCTTATTGATTATATTAGAACAGAAGCTGATTTCGAAAAGCGTTTTGCTTTAATGCATAAGGCAGAATCATTGTTAATGTCTACAGGTGGAGTTGCTCCAGTATACAATTATGTTGATGACTGGCTACAATCAACTAAATTAAAGAATGTTTATGCATCACCACTTGGATTTAAATTCTTCCATTGGTCAACATTAGAAGATTAATAAAAAAATAAAAATCTTACGGTTTTTCTTCCGTAAGATTTTTTTTATGATAAAATAATTAAGGTGATTTAAAAATGAAAAAGAAGAAAAGCTATTTAGCTGAAATGATAACTATTGTCGTAGTTGTTGCAATATTAGTAGTATTAATGGTATTTATGATTAGAGGATCAAAGACTGATGATTCTAAATATATACCAAATGATTATTATGAAAAATATGTTGCACAAGGCAAATTAGAAAAACAATATCAATACCCATCAAATGACATAAGAGTATTTTCTGAGGATTTTGATGTTGATGGTGGTAATTTAACTAAAATATCTTATTATGTACCTGAAATATTTAATGATGAAGATAAATATCCTGTTGTCATATTTGTTAATGAGGATGGTAAGGATGTAGAATCATATGATGCCATTTTAAAGCATTTAGCATCATATGGCTTTATATGTGTAGGCTCAAATGATAGAGATGCATCATCTGGTGAATCTACAAAATATGTATATGATCATTTAACATATGTAAATAATTCATCTAGTGAATATTTATATAATCATATTGATTTAGAAAATATAGGTATTTATGGTTTTGTCCATGGTGGTATTGGAGCCTTAAATGCAATTTCAAATTATAATGTTCCTTGTGATGCATTAGTTACACTTAGTATGCCATCATTAAGCTTTTTAGAGGAAGCAGAATTCGAATATATTTATGATCCTACTAAAATAAATACTAATTGGTTTATAGGTAATACAGAAGGTAAAAACGAATTATTATTTAATTCAACTGAAGATACCGCTCTTTTATTTGAAGATACACCATCAAAAGCAATGATGGCTACAAGAAATAATATAGATTATGGTTCAGCAATGGGTTGCTTTGACGCATATGTAACAATATATTATATTATTAATTTAAAACAAAATGAAGAATTAAAGCCTGTATTTGAAGAAGAAGGAGAATTTTCTAAAAATTCTTTATTTAGTCATTTTAATATAAAATAATAATTTTAAAATCTTATTTAAGTAAAAAAAGCTAAAAAAACATTCACGATTTAACGTGAATGTTAGTATTAGCTTTTTAATTTTTTATTAAGTAAATCATTATAATAATCTTTTCTAAATTTTGATGCTGGTCCAATTTTATGGGTTCACTATAGACTTCTCACCCTGCTTTTCATTTTGCATAAATGCCATTTAATGTTACCGTTTTTCGTTTTTTGTAAAAAGTGGTAACGTTAAATTAACTTTAACGTAAAAATGTTATAAAACTATCATGGGTGATGCGATAATGAAATTATTTAAAAGAGAAATGGTATCAAACATGTAAACTTAATCGATTTTATTAAAGACAATTTGGATTTTTAATAAAGATTATTATTCCAAAAAATATGCTATATAATATTTATTGACACCTTGATAAACTAGAGCCGCACACTTGTTAATTGATTTACGAGTTAGGCTCTTTTTAATTTTTGGTCTAAAAAAGTTATATATTTAAAAATGAATAAAAATATATTTTAGTATCATTATTTATATGATAAAATGCAAATATAGTAGCATTGCATAAAACATATTTATAGTTAAGGGAGATTTTATATGAATAATCTAATTAAAGTTGATAATTTAAAGAAGGTTTATAAGATTAGCGAAAGAAAAAGGGGACTTCCTGGTAAAATCGCTAATCTTTTTGTTCCTAAATTTAAGAAAAAGGTTGCTGTCGATGGAATATCATTTACTATAAATGAAGGAGAAGCGATTGGATTTATAGGTCCTAATGGTGCAGGTAAATCTACAACAATTAAAATGTTATCTGGCATTTTATATCCAGATGAAGGAACAATTGATGTTGATGGTTTATCTCCATATAAAAATAGAACAAAATATGTAGCTAATATAGGTGTAGTATTTGGT
>JAILBI010000112.1 GCA_024681175.1 Acholeplasmatales bacterium | reverse complement strand
ATCAATATATGAAGTTTTAGGTTCTGGAAATGAATTATATCGAATGATTGAAGATATTAACGTGCTTATAAGCTATGAAGAATTTGTAAATGCAATAAAAGAATCTAAATATATCAATGATGATATTAAGGCGCTATTATTAAATCCTAATTTAAAAAGGCCATATGAATATATTAACTATGAACATGCCTTTCCTGGAGAAGAAAAAACGCTTGAGGAATTTGAAAAGAATTATTCTTTTTTATCAGATGAAAATATGGATATTATTAGAAATAATATGAATGATATAATGATATCATTATTTAAGAAATATAAGGTTAAAGACAGTTTAAGTACTAATACTATAATTGTTTATTACTCACTAGATACTGATATCAGAATAAGTGTTATTAAAAATAATGATCACTATACAGGTTGTATAGAAAAATTTGAATTCGTAGAAGAAGATAATAAAGAATTAATTAATACTGGTGGTCTATATAAGCAAATTAATAATTTAGGAATATATGATTCATTAGATTCTATAAAAAATGATTTGAGTCTAATGTATGAATTAGATAAATATGAAATAGTTAATATTGGAAAAATATCTAACGAATAATTTATTTCTACATAATGATGATAAGCTAAATGATATAGAGCATCTAAAAGAAGTATGGAATGAAATAATAGAAGATAAGAATCATCATGTGTATGTGTTATTCTTCCTAATTTAACAAGGAATGCAAGACCATATGCTTTTATTGAAAATGTAGTAACACATAATGAATATAGAAATAAAGGATATGCAACAAGTTGTCTTAATTATGCAAAAGAAATAGCACTTAATAATAAATGTTATAAGATGATGTATGATATAAAAGTCATAGGTAATTTTCTTATAGTATATAGAATTCAAATTGATTGTTTCAACGATTGATAACTAATAAATATTAATTATATAAATGGGGATAGTAAATGGGAATAAAAGCAATTTTTGTGGATTTTTATGGAACAATTGTATATGAAGATGGAGATGTTATAAAAAAATCACTGAAATAATTTGTAAATCAGGACAATGTGATCCTAAAGATGTTGCTAAATTTTGGTGGCAAGATTTTCAAAAAACATATTTAAATTCATATGGAGAATCATTTGAATTACAAAGAATTTTAGAGAAAAAATCTTTAATTCATACATTAGAAAAATTTAATTCATCAGTTAATGCAAATGAATTATCAAATATGCTTTTTGATTATTGGGTAAAACCTCCAATCTTTAAAGATTCAAAAGCATTTTTTAATATGTGTCCTTTGCCTATATACATTGTTTCGAATATAGATAATTCGGATATAATGCAAGCCATTAAATATCATAGTTTACAACCTGCAGGTGTTTTTACATCAGAAGATGCAAAATCTTATAAGCCTAGAAAAGCATTGTTTGAATTAGCATTAAAAACTACTGGTTTTAAAGCAAGTGAAGTAATTCATATTGGTGATTCGTTAAATAGTGATGTATATGGTGCTTCAAATGTTGGAATACGCGCAATATTGTTGAACCGATTCGGAAAGATTATTCCTGATGGAATAGAAACTATTACTAGCATGTTGGAAGTATTAAAATTTATAAATAAATGATTTTGATTTGTTTTTAAGAAAAATTCTGCGAATGACTTTCTCACGTTGAAAGTGTTACAGTATTAACAATTAAAAAATAAAACAAATAAATATTAATATGAAAAGTTCAAAGTTTTTCTTTGAATTTTTTTATTTAATATATTTAAATAATAAAATTATTTCTCAAAATATGTTAAAATATTTTTGAGTTGGAGGTGTTAAAATGGAAAAAGTTTATATAGCTATAGATTTAAAATCATTTTATGCCTCAAATGAATGTAGTGAAAGGGGATTAGATCCTTTAAAAACTAATTTAGTTGTAGCTGATGTATCTAGAACAGAAAAAACAATCTGCCTTGCTGTATCACCATCTTTAAAATCATTTGGTATACCAGGTCGTGCAAGATTATTTGAAGTTATTGAAAAAGTAAAACATATTAATAATGAAAGATATAAAAAGACTTTTGGTAAAGGATTTATAGGAAAATCTTGTAATATAGATGAATTAAATGAAAATCCTTATTTAGAATTAGATTTTATTGCTGCGACACCTCAGATGCAACATTATATTAATGTTTCATCAAAAATTTATTCTATATATTTAAAATATATATCTAGTGAAGATATACATGTATATTCAATAGATGAAGTATTTATGGATGTCACATCTTATTTGCACGCATATCAAATGACACCTAGAGAACTTGCGATGAAAATGATTAAGGATGTTTTAAAAGAAACTGGTATAACTGCCACTTGTGGTATAGGTACTAATTTATATTTAGCTAAGGTCAGTATGGATATAGTTGCCAAACATATAGATGCAGATGAATTTGGTGTAAGAATAGCCGAACTTGATGAAAAAAGCTACAGAAAGATACTTTGGGATCATCAACCCTTAACTGATTTTTGGAGAGTAGGAAGAGGTATTCAAAATAGATTAAATAAATATGGAATACATACTATGGGTGATATCTGTAGAGTATCTTTAAATAATGAAGATTTATTGTTTAATGAATTCGGTATAAATGCCGAATTATTAATAGATCACGCCTGGGGTATAGAACCATGTGATATCAAGGCAATAAAATCATATAAGCCTCAAAATACATCACTTTCTGTAGGACAAGTCCTACATTGTGGATATGATTATAAAAAAGGATTACTTATTGTAAAAGAGATGACTGATTTATTATGTTTAGATTTAGTTGAAAAAAATTTATATACTAACCAATTAGTTTTATATGTTGGATATGATATAGAAAACTTAAAAGGTAAAAATGAAGATGAATTTAGTGGTGAAATAGTTTTAGATTATGTTGGAAGAAAAGTACCAAAGCCAAGCCACGGTTCAATTAATTTACCTATGTATAATTCATCATCTAAAATCATCATTAATCATATGGTTAAATTATACGAAAAAATAGTTGAACCTGATTTATTAATTAGAAGAATAAATATAGCATGTCATACAATGCCTAAAGAATTAGTTTCTGATTTTAAAGTAAGACAATTAGATATATTTACTGATTATGATGAATTAGTAAAAAAAGAAGCACAATTAAAAGTTGAATTAGGAAATGAAAATAAGCTTCAAAAGACTATCAATGACTTACATAAAAAATATGGTAAGAATTCTGTTTTAAAGGGAATGAATATTGAAGAGGGAGGAACTACCAAAGATAGAAATAATCAAATTGGTGGACACAGAAAATAATGTATGAAGATATTATTAATTTAAAAAGACCTAAATCAAAACATCCTAAGATGTCTTTATACGATAGAAGTGCTCAATTTTCACCTTTCGCTGCCCTAACAGGATATGAAGATAGTATTAGTGAAGAAGCTAGAATAGTAGATAAGAAAAAGATATTAACTAGCGAAGAAAAAAGTATAATAAATAATAAATTAAATATCATCAATGATAATATTAAAGATGAATTAATTATTACTATAGAATACTTCATTAAAGATGAAAAGAAAAATGGTGGTAAATATACTTTTAAAAAAGGTATAGTAAAAAGAATTGATGAGACAGAAAAAGTAATTATTTTTGATGATAAAACTAAAATTAAATTAGAAGATATAATAAATATAAAAGGAGATATTATTGACGCATATGGAATATAAATATTATGGTATTAATTCAAAACCAATAAATTTAATAGTTGATGATTTAAATATTAAAAATCAACATGAATTATATACTGCATTACTTTCTATTTGGTCAAAAGAAACTTGCGCACCTAGAATGAGAGACAGATGGAGTATTGATAATAAAACAGTAGGTCAATGTTCAATAACTGCATTTTTGGTTCAGGATCTATTTGGTGGACAAGTATATGGTATACCACTTGGGGATGGTAATTACCACTGTTTTAACGTAGTTGGAGATGTTACATTTGATTTGGCATCTGAACAATTTTTACCAAAAGTATTAGATTATAATAATAGGTTCATTCAATCTAGAGATATTCAT
>JAILBI010000107.1 GCA_024681175.1 Acholeplasmatales bacterium | reverse complement strand
GATTTAAATCCTAATTTATTAATTCTATCATTAATAATATTTAATAAATTTTCGGATATTTTACCAATTTCAAAGGCATCTCTTAATCTTTTTTTAACCATATTAAATGTAATAGGAGCTTCAGTATTAATGATATTTATTAGATTCTTATCTAATAATTCATACATTAGGCTTGATCCATCATATAATGATTTTAAATCCATTTTCTTAAGTGAGGCAATTTTATATTCTATTTTTTTCATGATATAGTCTCCTTTTATTTATATTATTTTACCATAGATAAATGATAAAAAAATATATCTAAATCCCAAAATTTCACACAAAGTTTTAATAATTAAACATAAAATATAAATATTTATACGATTTTTGTAGTATACAATATAGTTGTCAATAGACAAGAGGCTGCTCGATTATCTTTCTCCCAATATAAAAACACACCTATATAAAAACAATTTTAATAAATCGAGCAGTCTAAATAAAAAACCTTCGGCTTTTCCGAAGGTCTTTTTTTATCTTATTTTATTGGTTTTAATATTTCCTTACCGCCCATATAAGGTCTTAATGCCTTTGGAACATTAATAGATCCATCTTCATTATAATTATTTTCAATCATTGCGATAAGACCTCTTGGAGTTGCAAGACATGTATTATTTAATGTATGAACTAAATATGTACCATCTTTTCCTTTTGTACGGATTGATAATCTTCTTGCTTGAGCATCACCAAGTGTTGAGCATGAACCAACCTCGAAATATTTCTTTTGTCTTGGGCTCCATGCTTCTACATCACATGATTTAACCTTAAGGTCAGCTAAATCACCTGAGCAGCATTCAAGTGTTCTAACAGGAACATCAAGTGAACGGAAGAATTCTACTGTATAAGACCAAAGCTTATTATACCATTCCATAGAATCTTCTGGCTTACATAATACGATCATTTCTTGTTTTTCAAATTGATGTACACGGTAAATACCACGTTCTTCAATACCATGTGCGCCTACTTCTTTTCTAAAGCAAGGTGAATAAGATGTTAAAGTAATAGGTAATGATGCTTCATTAACGATTTGTCCTTTAAATCTACCAATCATTGAATGCTCAGATGTACCAATAAGGTATAAATCTTCACCTTCAATTTTATACATCATATTTTCCATTTCAGCAAATGACATAACACCATTTACAACATCTGAGTGAATCATGAATGGTGGAATACAATAAGTGAAATTTTTAGAAATCATGAAATCTCTTGCATATGATAGCATTGCAGAATGAAGTTGTGCCATATCGCCACAAAGATAATAGAAGCCATTTCCTGATGTTCTTCCTGATGCATCCTTATCAAGACCATCAAATCTAGCCATAATATCTGAATGATATGGAATCTCATATGGTGGAACAACTGGTTCACCATATTTTTGATTTTCTACATTTTTAGAATCATCTTCACCAATTGGAACAGATTTATCAATGATATTTGGAATAATATACATTTTCTTTAATAATTGTTCTTCTAATGGCTTTTGTTCATTTTCAAGCTCAACGATTCTATCATTATTTCTTGAAACCTGAGCTTTAATTTCATTAGCTTCTTCAATTTTCTTTTGAGCCATTAATGCGCCAATTTGCTTAGATAATGTGTTTCTTGAAGCACGAAGTGTTTCAGCTTCACCCTTTAAATCTCTAATTTTCTTATCAAGCGCAATTACTTCATCAACTAATGGTAATTTCTCATCTTGAAATTTTTTCTTAATATTTTCTTTTACTATTTCTGGATTTTCTCTTACAAATTTTATATCAAGCATAATTTTATCTCCTTGAATTTAACATACATATTATAGCACAAACTATAATTCTTTCAATGATTTAACATAACTATAATTTATCTGATAAATTAATTGTCTTAAGACTAAAAGCACTTCTCATAGCCTCTATGGAACTATTAGATATATTAATTTCTTTTGCTACTCTTTCCCAATTATTATTTACCATAGTAACTATTTCATTATAATATTCAATTGCTTCTTCTTTTTCTAAATTATAATATTTATATGTTTCAATTAAATTATTTGCATCGATTAAATTATCATCACTACTGATGTTTAATGATAATCTGTCCCCATATGGTGTTGGATTAATATCATATAAAGGCGATAATTTAATTCCATTTTTATCTATTAAAATACCATGATTTCTTAGATGGTCATCTGTATTTGAAATTGCCATATTAAAAATTATTCTTTTCCATAATTCTTTTAAATCATCATTTGGCCTATAAGAGTATGATTTTAAATAAGACGCAATATCTAGATAGCTATATTGATTAGATTGACCATCTGAAGCATTTAAACAAGTCATAAACGACGAAAAATGAATTCTTTTATTCCCGTTTCTATCAAATCTTTTGGTTAAAAAAGTGGAGCCATATTTTGAATATTTTTCTAATTTATATTCTGATATGTTTAGTTTACATAAAGATGCAAGATTATAAGCTACAGCTTCCCATGCACCTACATCATATGAATCTTTTTTTGAAGGGAATTTTGCAATCCATAATTCTCCACTAGAAGAATAAACGGAAGCTTTTGGTCTTGCACCACCTAAAGATGAGCCAGGAATTAACAAGTTTTTAATCCATAAATTATCAATACTTTCATCAAAATCGTATTTTAATGCATATTCTTCCAATGTTCTAATATAGACCCATGGGGGTACAGCATAATCCTTATCACTTGATAAATAATCTCCATTAAAATCCTCTTTAAATCTTAATGCTCCCATCCTTGATTCATCATAAATGGATAATAAATAATCTAATTCTGTTAATTGCCTTGGCTTTCTATTTTCCTCTTTTGCTTGTTCTAATTCTTTTCTTTTTATTAATTGCCTTCCCCATCTATCAGGACAAGAGTCAGATAAAAATCCAAATATTAATTTATTTGAAGATAAATATTGTCTACCTACATAATTATTTATATCAGGATCTAGCTTATATTTTGAATATTTAGATTTTAAATAATCTTCACTTAATTCAAAAGAATACACTTCTTTTCCTTTCATATTTTGAGCATATAATTTACCGAGATATATTTCTTCATCTATGCTTAAATAAACGTGAATGATTCTTTCTTCCATTAATTATCACCACCTGAGGCTCTTTTTCTAACATCAATTTTTAAATCCTGTAATGTTTTTCCAAGTTCATCATCTGATGCAATCTTAAGTAAGTCCTTATCCATGTTGTCAATTGCGTGTAATACCACAGCATATATTCCTATTGCAACACAAGGATCACCATTTTCCACTTTCCATAAAGTAGTTCTAGAAATATATGCCCTTTGACATATAAGATTTACAGATAAATCTCTCCTAAGTCTAGCTAATCTTATTTGATTTCCAACCTCTTTTAAAATTCTTTCAGTTGATGGCATAAGTACAGTTTTTCTTGTTTTTGGCATTGAAATCACCTCTTACGTTTATTATTATAAACCAAAATGCGTTTTTTGTCCATAATAATTAACGTTAATAACCAAATATACTCCAGCATTTAAAGCTGGAGTATATTTATCTATTATCTATTTTTTCAGGATTTAAATCATGATTTGTTAATCTATATTGAGCCATATTTTCATAATTAGTACCCTTTTTACCATAATTACAATATGGATCTATTGATAAACCACCTCTTGGTAAAAATTTACCCCAAACCTCAATATATCTAGGATCTAATAATTTAATTAAATCCTTCATAATTATATTTACACAATCCTCATGGAAATCTCCATGATTTCTAAATGAAAATAAATATAATTTTAATGATTTAGATTCTACACAATATTTATCAGGAATATATGATATATATATTGTTGCAAAATCAGGCTGTCCTGTAATAGGACAAAGTGATGTAAATTCAGGACAATTAAATTTAATAAAATAATCATTTTCCTGATGCTTATTTTCAAATTTTTCTAATACATTTGGATTATAATCAAATTCATAATTGGTTTTTTTACCTAAATTTTTTAATCCTTCATTTTCTCTATTCATATTAATCCTCCTCATATTCTATAGGATCTTTTACACCATTTAATTTAAATGCTTTAATTCTATCTAAACATGTTGCACATTTACCACATGCCTTATCATTACCATTATAACAGCTCCATGTTAATTGATAAGGAACATTTAATAATAATCCTTTTTTAACAATATCACTTTTATGTAAATTAATAAAAGGTCCTTCTACCTTAACCTTTTTACCACTACCTACATATATAGCATTATTAATTGAATCATTGAATTCCTTTGAACAATCAGGATAAGCATTTAATGCTGCATCATCTGAATGTGCGCCATAATAAATGACATCACAATTTTTTGATAATGCAATAGATGTGGCACAAGATAAAAATAAACCATTTCTAAATGGAACATATGTAGATATATTTCCACCATTATTATTATCTAATTGTTCTTTATAATTACCTAAAGGTATTTCTTTATTATTCTTTTTTAATAAAGAACAATCAGAATATTCAAATATTTTAGCTAAATCTAAATATATATGCTCTATATTATAATATGCACATATATCATTAGATGCATTAATTTCCTTTATATGCTTTTGTCCATATGATATAGATAATGCTAAAACATTATCTTTACCATATTTTTCTATTGCTAATGCAAGTAATGTAGTTGAATCAAGTCCACCTGAAAATAAAACTAAAGCCTTCATTACATGAACACCTCTACACCTATTTTACCTATCTTAGATATAGTAGTTGTTTTACTTCTTTTCTTAATACCTCTTGCAGTAACACAGCTATGACATCCTTCAATTCTAACAATAATATCATTAGAATTAGTTATTTTTTTAACTATATATAAAATATCATTTCCAATTCTTTCTTGTAATTGTAATCTTTTAGAAACCATATCTGCAATTCTTGCAAGCTTAGATAATCCAATTACCTTACCATTAGGTACATATGCGATATCTACCTTCATATCATACATCAATGCTAAATGGTGCTCACAATGAGAAAAAATATCAATATCCTTCATTATTACTAAATTATTTGATAATGATAGTGTATCTTCATCAAATGATTTATTTAATAATTCAGCAATTTGATCATTTGTATAATTCATTCCATCAAATTGCTCTAAAAACATTTCAGCTGCTCTTTTAGGTGTATCTAATAATCCTTCTCTTTCTGGATTATCACCTAAAGCTATTATTATTTCTTTAAATGCTTTTTCTAATCTTTCTTTATCAATCATCTTAAACACCTCTTTTATTAGGATCCCAAATAAATTTATGTATTTGTAGCTGCATCCTAATTCCATTTAAATTATTATCAATTAAATAATTAACAATATCTTCTGGCTTAATCATATTAAACACAGGACTAATAATTACATTAGTTTTATTAATTAAATCATATTTATTAATGATTAATTTCATTTTATTTAAATCATCAATATTACCACATACAAATTTAACTGAATCCTTTTTATTAATGTAATTATAATTATCTACATCCATAAATTTTTCCATTAAGGATGTAGGTAATTTATAATCTAATGTATATGATATATTATCA
>JAILBI010000080.1 GCA_024681175.1 Acholeplasmatales bacterium | reverse complement strand
GATTATATTATTATTGGTTTAGCTTTAAATGAAGAAACTAAAGAATTTATTAATATAGATTTATTTAATAAAATGGATAAGCATCCATTTGTAATTAATCCTGCAAGAGGATTAATTGTTAATAATAATGATTTATTATATGCATTAAAAAATAAATTAATTAAAGGATATGCTGCAGATGTTTATTATCCTGAGCCTATAGATGATAATGATCCATTATTAAAAGAAAATGTAATTATATTACCTCATATTGGAGCTCAAACAATTGAGGCAAATAATAAGGTGTCAGAAGCATTATTTAATAATTTAATTAAATTTATCAATAATGAGAAATTAGATAATTTGATATAAAATAATAGATTGTTTAAAAGAAAATGTTTATATGTTATAATTAATTAAATATATCTGGGGGTGTTAAAAATGTATACAAAAGAAGATTTAGCTAAATATGATTATTTTAAAAATATAGATATTAATTATGCTTTAGATTCTTTAACTGGTGTGTTATCAAGACCTAATATTTTAGGCTTTGCAAGACATTTAGTAGAAAACAATGTCGAATTTATGATGGGTATATTAGACATTGATAATTTTAAATTAGTAAATGATAACTATGGTCATAAGGTTGGTGATGGCTGTTTACAGCAATTGGGCACTAATCTCGCTAAATTCGTAGGTGACGATGGACTTGTAGGAAGATTTGGCGGCGATGAATTCATTGTTATATATTTTGGCGCAACTGATTATGATTCTGTTCGTTCATATGTAGAGAAGATGTTTAACGAAGGTGGAATTGTAAGAAGAAGATTTAAGATAGATAATTTATCATTCTATGTTACTGCAACAATTGGCTGTGCGTCATTCCCTAAGGATGCAAAAAATTATGATGAATTATTCTTAACTATAGATAAAGCATTATATAGAGGTAAAACTAAAGGTAGAAACTGTTTTATTATTTATGTTGAATCTAAGCATAAAGATATTCAGGTCCATATGAGAGAGCAATCATCTTTAGTTAATATGTTTAATAGAATCTCAGAATTAGCTTCAGATACTAAATTTGAACCAAATCAAAAATTAATGCATATTTTAGATTATATTACTGTTGCATTACAAATAACTAGGTCATCAGTTTTATTTGTTGATAAAACAGCTTTATCAAGCGGTGATGGATATAATTGTAATATAGATGATGAATGCTTAAATATTTTTGCAAACTTAACTGCCAATGATACATTATTTATTCCATCAGGATTATTTAATTTAGCTAAGCATAAAAAATTAGTTCAATTTTTATCTGATAATAAAATAATTACATTTATGGTATCTAAAATAGTTGTTAATAAAAACACATTTGGCTATATTGTCTTATTTGAGGATAAGATTACAAGAATTTGGCAAGAAAAAGAAGCTGCAGTTTGTCTATATTTAAATAAAGTAATTGAGCTTTTATATCATAAATAATAATTAATGAGGCCACCTGGCCTCATTATTGTTTATTTAAATAATTTCGTTTATAATATAGTCTATAAAGATTTAAGGTGAGATAATGGATAATGAAAAAATAAATGAAGAATTACCTACAATAGATGAAATAGTTGAAGAAGAAAAAGAAAAAGTTTCTTCAATAGATGAAATAGTTGAAGATGATACTAGTGGAAAAAAGAAGAAAAAAAGATTAAGCAAAGAAGAAAAATTAAGAAGAAAATATTTCTTTGAAACTGATATAAAATATCGTGGACCATTATCATATAGATATTTAAGAATAATTGCCTGGATATCTATTGCAGTATCACAAATGGTATTAATTAATAGTATTACTCCAATAATTCTTGGTAGAAATTTATTAGGAGAAGGCTTTGAAGGATTCTTATCATTTATTGCAGCATTATATGTACCTTTATTTATTATTGCCACTTTCGCAACAATATTAAATAAAAGTAATCCTATAAAGCATATAATTATATTTTATGCGATTGCATATTTAGGCTTAGCCTTATCATTAATATTTTTATATTATAGGTATATTAATGGTGTGCTTGCGGAATTTGGTCTTGATAAGGCAGATTTAAAAGCCGCATCACAAGCCTTTGGTAAAAAATTTGAAATTAATGTTTTTGCAGATTTATTAGCCTTATCATTATTTTATTATTTTGTAATGTATAAGCCTAAAAAATATTTTAATGGAAAGAAGATATATTTATTTAGATTATGTTCTTTATTACCATTATTATTTGCATTAATATCTTATTTAATTAGATTATTTTCAAATTTAGATTATTATACTTTACCTTTTGCATTAAATATATTTTTAACTACTAAATCTCCGCTTATATATTTATTATTTATCGTTTTAACATTATGGTTAAGAAAAAGAGAAAAAAGATATTATAAGCTTGGTGGAAATCATGAAGGATTTCAAAAATTTGAAAGATCAAATAGAAATTCATTATCATTTTCTATATTTGTATCAGTATGGTGTTTAATATTATCAATAATTGATATATTTGTTTATGCATTTTTCTTTGGCGCATTTGAGGATAGTGAAACATATATTGATGCGTTTAAAATCGGAGAATGTGCAGGTCTAGTTTTTGCAATACCAATTTTAATGGGATTTTCATATTCAAGGAAGCATAAGCAATCTAATTTAGATATTATTATTGTAATAGGTGGTATAGGATTAATTGTTTTATCTTATATTGAAATGATTTATCAAATAATAATTGCAATATAATAATGAGAAATCGGGTGATTTCTCATTATTTTTTTTTTACTAAATATGATACAATATTATTATCGAGGTTACATTATGAGAAGAAGAAAGCCAAATAGAATTAGAGCATTTTATTATGCTCACCCTTATTTAGTCATTTTTAATGTATTAATGATTTATAATATTTTAATCATATTATTATTTTCATTTTTATTAGCTTATTTATATGATGGCTATGTAGATAGTAAAAATTATTTAGAAGCCATTCAATATTGCGCTATTTACACAATGAATTCAGGAGACATTTGGTCTGAGGCTCCGACATCAGTAATCATTTTAAAAATTATTATTAATACAACACAGATGATTACATTCTCTGGTGCCTTAATAGGTTTAGCTACATCTATGCTTCAAAATCTATTTAATAGAAGAGTACATAATGTAGGAAAATTAAAATTAAAAAATCATTATGTTATCCTAAATTGGTCACCTATAGGGGCAAATATAATTAAAGAATTATCTTATATGCCTGGTAAAAAGGCAATTGTAATATTATCTGATATTGATAAGGATACAATTAATGAAGAAATAGATAATTTATTTTTAGAATCTAATATTGAAAAGAAGGATATAAGAATATTTGTTAAAAAATCTGATCCTTCATCAAGAAAGGCTTTAAAGGAAATAAGCATTGATAAATGTATATCAATTGCCTTATTATCTAAAGCATCTTGGTTAAATTCAAGGGAATTAAATGATGCAGATTCATTTAAAATATTAATGTCTATATTAAGTATTAATAAAAATGCAAATGTTATAGTAGAAGTAAATAATGATGCAGTATCAAGAGAAATAGGAGATTTAATGAAGGCAAGTGCTGATCTTAATAAAGCAAATGTTTCTATATTCTCAAGAAATACAATTGTAGGTCATGCCTTAGGTAGAGCTGCAATAAATACTTCATTTGCAGATTTATATTATTATTTATTATCATATGAGGGTGGAAGCTTTTATTCTATAGATGAAAATTTAAATGTTTCTGATGCCTTAATGAAATATAATAAGGCAATACCTATTGCAAGATATAAAGAAAAAGATGGTGAAAAATTATATTTATATTCAAGCTCAGATTTTATTTTTAAATCTTTAACTAAGAAGGATATTCATAAGGAATTAAATTTTGAAAAGAATTTATTAAAGAACAATTTCACATTATTTGTTATAGGTGATAATGAAAGATCACGTTCTATTTTAGATGTATGTGATACACATAATAGAATTAAAGATGGTAAAATAAAATGTAAAATATATCCAATTAATGTTGATATAGATGATTTAATATCTGATATTAATAAGGCTAATGGAAGATGTAAGGTATTAATTTTATCTGATGAAAATTCAAGCATTGAGCAACAGGATAATAATGTATTTTTAACATTAATTAAATTAAAAACTAATGAAAATTTTGATAAGAATACAGAATTATATGCTGAAATATTTGACCCTTCATCAAGATTCTCACTTGAAAGCTTAAATGTTTCAGGTATGATTATTTCAAATGAAATGGTTGCCTTATATATAGCACAGCTTTTAACTCATCCTACATCTCATAAATTTTATGAGGATTTATTATTAAATAATTATAATTCTGATGATATTAATTTAGATTTTGATGTAAGAAAAGCTAAAGAATTAATTAATATAAAAGAAGATTTAGTATTTAATTCTAAATTAGAATTTATATCATCATTATATGAATCATCAAATCATGAATATTTACCTATTGGATTTGTTGGAAAGGATATAAAAAAGAATTTCATTTTTGAATCTATTTCAAATGTAATAGAAGGAGCAGCTAATATAATAGATAAAACAGTTAATTCAGTAACAAATGCGTTAACATTATCTGATTGTGCAACTGATTCACCTATTGATAAATCTAATATATTAATATTTGATTATAATATTAGAAAGCAAGAAAAAATAGTTATCAATAATGATACTATTATTATCGTTGTTCATTATAATAATAAAATACAATAAAATAGCACCTTTGGGTGCTATTTTATTGTATGTGATAATGTTGATAATTTTATTTATAAATTATATAATTAAATTAGTTAGACGATTACAAAATATTACAATTAATCCTATAAATAGGTTTTTTTTGTTTTATAGAGGGGAGGTATTATGTTTTTAACATTTGCAGATGAATTAGATAAATTATCTCCTACTGCGGCAATAATTATTTCAATTGCGTTAATGCTATTTGTTGGCTTTGCATTAACAAGAATAACTAAATTAATGAAATTGCCTAATGTTACTGCATATATTCTTGCGGGAATAATTATGGGACCATATTGTTTTAAGCTAATACCTACTAGTGTTATTTCAGGTATGGATTTTTTACCAGATATTGCCTTAGCATTTATAGCCTTTGGTACTGGTGAATTTTTTAGATTAGATGTTTTAAAGAAAAATGGTTCTAAAACAATTGTAATAACATTATTTGAATCATTAATTGCTTGTTTATTGGTATTTATATTAACATTCTTTATTTTAGGATTATCATTCCCATTTGCCCTAGTAATAAGCTCACTTGCTTCAGCTACAGCTCCTGCATCTACTATGATGACTATAAGGCAAACTGGAGCGAAGGGTGATTTTGTAAATACATTATTACAGGTTGTTGCCCTAGATGATATAGTTTGTTTAGTAATTTATAGTATTTCAATATCAGTTGCAAAATCATCATTATCTGATGCTTCAATTAATGCATGGGATATTATAAAGCCTATTTTATTAAATTTAGGTGTTTTAGCATTAGGTGGTTTATTTGGCTTCTTATTGAAAATATTAATGCCAAAAAGAAGATCAACTGATAATAAATTAATTATAGGTATTGCAACTATATTTGCATTTTGTGGTCTTTGTGTATTTTTAGATATATCTCCATTACTTGGCTGTATGAGTATGGGTATGGTTTATATTAATGTATCTAATGATGATAAATTCTTTAAGCAAATGAATTATTTTGCACCACCTATATTATTGTTATTCTTTGTCCGAAGCGGTCTTAATTTTAAATTAGATGCATTATTCTCATCATCAATGATGGGTTCTGTTCCTTTAATTGTAGTAGGATTATTATATTTCTTTGTAAGAATTATTGGTAAATATGGTGGCGCATTTATAGGATGTGCTACTGTAAAGAAGGATAAAAAAGTTAGAAATTATTTAGGCTTAGCATTAATACCACAGGCAGGTGTTGCAATAGGCTTAGCAGCCATGGGCGCAAGAACCTTAGGTGGTAGTATGGGTCAGGAGCTTGAAACTATTATTTTAGCATCAAGTGTATTATATGAATTAATAGGTCCTGCATTAGCTAAATTATCATTATATTTATCTAAATCATATTCTAATAAATTAGATGATATTGTAACTGTTGATATGGTTGATGAAAATGGTAAATTAAAATCAGATGTTGATTTATTAATTGAAAAAATTAATAAAATACAAGAACAAATTCCTAAGCATGAGGAGGTCTCCGAAGAAGAAAGAGCCTTCACGGAGGCATCTATGGAGCAATATCAACAACAAAATCAGCAGCGTATGGGATTTTTTAGGAAGTGGAGGAGAAGATGATTATGCTAGAAATTGTAGATCCATTAGCTAATTTACTTGGCGATTGGAGTAAAAATGTAAATATATATAGTATTATCTTAAGAATAGGCTTAGCATTAATAATAGGCTTTATGGTTGGCTGGGAGCGAAGTAATAAGCACCATGCAGCAGGATTGAGAACATTTATGCTTGCGGTATTAGGCTCAACTGTTGCGATGATATTAGATATGTTTATTAAAGAAAAATATGATGCTGGTATTTTTGCTATTTCAGCATTATCAGTATTATCTTTAGCTATTATTAGCTGTAATACAACTATTTATACATCAAAAAGTCAAATTAAAGGATTAACTACATCAGTTGCCCTATGGGGTGTAAGCTTTATTGGCCTTGCCTTAGGTGCAGGATTATATCTTACTACAATAATCTTAATTGTAATATTTGTATTAAGCTTAAGTATGCTTCCTAAGGTTGAAACATATTTAAAAAATAGATCAAATCATTTTGAGGTTCACCTTGAGCTTACTAATGCAAGCTATTTAAAGGATTTTACAACTGTATTAAGAGAATTAGGAATTAGAATATATGAGCTTGAAAATAATCCTGCATATTTTAATTCAGGATTAAGTGTATATACTATGTCATTATCAATTACAAAGGAAGAATTACAAAAATATAAAACTCATCAAGAAATAATTGAAGCTTTAAAAAGCTTGCCTTATGTAGCTTATATTGAAGAAATTAGCTTCTAATTTCAAACTTTTAAAATAAAAAAGAAAAATATTTAACTATGTATTGACAAATGTATTTCAAGTAATTATAATAAAGGAAATTTGATATTTAAACCGTTGATACGGAGATAAAACAAACAAACACTTATAGAGAGCAGGGGATGGTGGAATCCTTGTAGAAGGTTATTTGGTAAATGGACCGTTGAGGGAATGGAGAAAGAATTTATTCAAGTATCTTTTACGTTATTCTTACGTTAGTAGATAGGAATGTGTTGGCATTCTGAAGGTGCACAAGGTCATTCTTGTGAATATAGGTGGTACCGCGGATATTTATACCCGTCCTGTAATTTCAGGACGGGTTTTTTTATTCAAAAAATAGGAGGTTATATTATGAAACCAGCATTAAATGAAGCATTAAAATATAAAAATTATGACATTATACCTTTATCAGAGGAAATATTATCTGATATTAAAACTCCAATAGAGGTTTTAAAGAATTTAAAGGCTGTATCTAAATGTCATTATTTATTAGAAAGTGTATCAGATGGAAAAATATCTAGATATTCATTTTTAGGATTTAATCCTATATTAAAAATTAAATGTAAAAATAATGTTGTATATATAGAAAATGATAATTCTAAATCTTATTTTAATTCAGATAATCCTTTATCTGAAATAAGAAGAATATTAAAGAATTATCATACTCCTTCATTTGATTATCTTCCATCATTTACAGGTGGATTTGTTGGATATTGTTCATATGATTCATTTAAATATGGTGAGAAATCTTTAAAATTAAAATCAGAAGATAAAGCATTATTTAATGATTTTGAATTTATGTTATTTGATAAAGTAATTGCTTTTGATAATTTAAGACAAAAAATAATAATTATTGTAAATATATCTACTGATAATTTAGAAGAAAATTATCATAAGGGAGAGCTTGAAATTAAAAATTTAATTAATTTAATTAAATCTGATTTAAAGCCTAATATTCCAACTAATACAATTTATGAAGATATTAAAGCACATGATAGTTTTGAATCATATAAGGAAAAGATAGAAAAGATTAAAAATTATATTAAAAATGGTGATATTTTCCAATGTGTATATTCAAGAAGATTCCAAGGTAAGATGAAAGGAAGCTTATATAATACATATCGTGTATTAAGAGGCTTAAATCCATCACCTTATATGATTTATTTTAATTCTGATGATGTTGAAATTGCAGGTGCATCTCCTGAGACATTGGTAAGAAAAATAAATGATAAGGTAACTACATTCCCTATTGCAGGAACAAGACCAAGAGGGAAAGATGAAAAAGAAGATATTATGCTTGAGGAAGGATTGAAGAAAGATCAAAAAGAATTAGCTGAGCATAATATGCTTGTAGATCTTGGAAGAAATGATATTGGTAAAATATCTAAATTTGGTTCTGTAAATGTAACAAGATATCAATATATTCAAAAATTTTCACATGTAATGCATATTACATCAACAGTTGAAGGAACAATTAAAGAAGATAAAGATGCAATAGATGCATTACTTTCTGTATTACCTGCAGGAACATTATCAGGAGCACCTAAAATTAGGGCAGCACAAATTATTGATGAGCTTGAGCCTGAGCTTCGTGGTATATATGGTGGCGCAATAGGCTATATTGATTTTGAAGGTAATATGGATACATGTATTTGTATAAGAACAGCTATAAAGAAAAATGATGATGTTTATGTTCAAGCAGGTGGGGGAATTGTCCTTGACAGTGTTGCTGAAAATGAATATCAAGAAACAGAAAATAAAGCAAAAGCAATTCTAAAAGCTTTAAAGGAAAGTGAGGGTGAATTATTATGATTTTATTAATAGATAATTATGATTCATTTTCATATAATTTATATCAATATTTAGGAACTATAAATCCTGATATTAAGGTAATAAGAAATGATGAATTAAAGCCTGAAGAAATATTTAAATTAAATCCAACATCAATTATTATTTCTCCAGGTCCTGGATACCCAAAGGATGCAGGATTTATTGAAGACGTAATAAAGCTTGATGAAGAAAAAGGTATACCACTTTTAGGTGTATGCCTTGGTCATCAAGCAATTATAGAAGCATTTGGTGGCAAAATAGTTCATGCAAAAAAAATAATGCATGGTAAGCAAGATGAAATAAAAATAGATAATGAAAATATTTTATTTAAGGGCTTAGAAAATAAAATTATAGCTGCAAGATATCATAGCTTAGTTGGAGAAAATCCTTCAAATAAATTAATTGTAACTGCATATGATAGTGATAATGAAATAATGGCAGTAATGCATGATAATAAAAAAATATTTGGTGTACAATTTCATCCTGAATCAATAATGAGTAATGATGGAATGACTATTTTAAGAAATTTTTTAAATATTAAATAAGGAGAGAATATTATGAATAACAACGAAATTTTAGAAAAAGTAATAAAAGGTGATGATCTTACATATGATGAAGCATATGAAGTATTAGATAATATTATGAAAGGTAATTTATCTGAAGCATATGTTGCAGGATTCTTAACAGCTTTAAGAATTAAAGGTGAAACAACAAAAGAAATTGCAGCATGTGCAAAGGCAATGCGTGATAATGCATTAATAATTGAAGGTGAAGAAGATTCACTTGATATTGTAGGAACAGGTGGAGATAAAGCAAAAACAATTAATATTTCTTCAATTGCTTCATTTATTATTGCAGCATGTGGTGTTAAGGTTGCAAAGCATGGTAATAGATCAGTTTCATCATTATGTGGTGCTGCAGATTGTTTTGAAAGCCTTGGCATTAATATTAGAACAGATAAAGAAAAAGCTAAGAAGCTTTTAGATGAAGAAAATTTATGCTTCCTATTTGCACAAATTTATCATCCAGCAATGAAAAATGTTGCTCCAGTAAGAAAAGGATTAGGAGTTAGAACTATATTTAATATTTTAGGTCCTTTAACAAATCCTTGTAAGGCTAAAAATATTTTACTTGGTGTATATGATGAAAAATTATTAGATGTTATGGCTGATGCATGCTTAAAAATGGGTATGGAAAAGGCTGTAATAGTTCATGGTGAGGATGGCTTAGATGAAGTTACACTTACAACTACATCAAGAATGACTATTTTAAAGCATGGTGAAATCATTCATTTTACATTTGATCCACATTCTTATGGCTTCTCATTATGTAAATTATCAGACCTTCAGGGTGGTACACCAGAGCAAAATAAAGAAATTGCTTTAGGTATTTTAAAAAATGAAATTAAAGGTCCTAAGAGAGATTGTGTTATAATTAATGCCGCAATTGCAATTTATTTAATGAAGGATGAATTATCATTAGATGAAGCAATTAAAGCTGCAGATGAAGCTTTAACTTCAGGAAAAGCATATCAAAAATTATTGAATTATATAGAAAAGAGTAATAAATAATGATTTTAGATGATATTTTAGAAAAGGTAAAAGAAAGATATAAGGATATAAAAGATAATCTTGATGATATTAAAGAAAAAGCATCAAGAAGAACTATTTTAAATCCTAATTTCTTTTATGATGCAATTAATAAAGAAGGAATGAATTTTATTTGTGAAATAAAAAAAGCATCTCCATCAAAGGGTATTATTAGCAAAGATTTTCCTTATTTAAATATTGCAAAAGAATATAATCAAATCGCAAATGCTATATCTGTTTTAACTGAGCCTTATTTCTTTAAGGGCTCAGATAAAATCCTAAGTGAGGTTAAAAGTGTTGTAAATGTGCCTGTCTTAAGAAAGGATTTTATCATTTATCCTTATCAAATATATGAAGCTAAATTTATTGGTGCAGATGCAATATTATTAATTTGTGCAATATTAGATGATGATAAATTAAAAAAATATTATGATCTTGCAAGAAAGCTTGGACTTTGTGTATTAGTTGAAGCACATGATGAGGCTGAGGTTAATCGTGCAATTAAAATAGGTGCAAGAATAATTGGTGTTAATAATAGAAATTTAAAGGATTTTACTGTAGATACAGCGAATTCTATTAATTTAAGAAATAAGGCACCAAAGGATATTACATTTGTATCTGAATCTGGAATTAAAACAAGAGATGATATTAAAAAATTATTAAATAATGATATTCATGTTGTTTTAATTGGTGAAACCTTAATGCGTTCAAATGATAAGGTTTCAATGATAAAGGAATTAAAATATGATAAAGATTAAAATCTGTGGTCTTAGAAGAAAAGAAGATATTTTAATTGTGAATAAATATAAGCCTGATTATATTGGCTTTGTCTTTGCAAAAAATAGTAAAAGAATGGTAACAATAGATGAAGCTTTATATTTAAAAAGCTTATTAGATAAGGATATTAAAGCTGTAGGAGTTTTTTTAAACAATGATATTTTATTCTTGCAAGAAATAATAAAAAAAGGTATCATTGATTTAATTCAGCTTCATGGTAATGAAGATAATTCTTATCTTAGAAAGATAAGAGAATTTAGTGATTTACCAATTATTAAAGCATATAATGATGATCCATTATGTGATTTTGTATTGGTTGATAATATTATTCCTGGAAGTGGAATAGAAGGAAATTTTATGTTACCTGATGTTAATAAGCCTTGTTTTCTTGCAGGGGGTATTAATAAAGATAATATTTTAAAAGCCTTAAAGGAAAAGCCTTATTGTATAGATGTCTCATCAGGTGTTGAGGTAAATGGCTTTAAGGATGAAGAAAAAATAAAAGAGATCATAAGGGTGGTAAGAGATTATGAGTAAGGGAAGATATGGAGAATTTGGTGGACAATATGTTCCAGAAACATTAATGAATGCCGTAAATGAGCTTGAACAAGCTTATAACCATTACAGCAAGGATCCAGAATTCATTAACGAATTAAAGGATTTATATAAAAATTATGCTGGTCGTCCATCATTATTATATTATGCAGAAAACATGACTAAGGATTTAGGTGGTGCCAAAATATATTTAAAGCGTGAGGATTTAAATCATACTGGTGCCCATAAGATTAATAATTGCTTAGGATTATGCTTACTTGCAAAAAAGATGGGCAAGAAAAGAGTTATCGCAGAAACAGGCGCAGGTCAGCATGGTGTTGCAACAGCAACAGTTGCGGCATTAATGGGTCTTGAATGTGAAATCTTCATGGGTGAAGAGGACACTAAAAGACAAGCATTAAATGTATTTAGAATGAGATTACTTGGTGCCAAGGTTAATGCGGTTAAAACAGGATCAAGAGTATTAAAGGATGCTGTTAATGCTGCAATGAAGGAATGGGCAACAAGAATGGATGACACATTATATGTTTTAGGCTCTGTAATGGGTCCACATCCATTTCCAATGATTATAAGAGACTTCCAAAAAATAATTGGTGAAGAGATCAAAGAGCAGGTTAATAAACTTGAAGGAAGAAACCCTGATATGGTTATTGCTTGTGTTGGTGGTGGTTCAAACGCTATTGGCGCATTTTATGATTTCATCCCAAATAAGGAGGTTGAATTAGTTGGCTGTGAAGCAGCTGGTAAAGGTATTGATACTAAGCTTACAGCAGCAACAATTTCAACAGGAAGACTTGGTGTATTCCATGGTATGAAATCATTATTCTGCCAAGATGATGATGGACAAATTGCCCCAGTATATTCAATTTCAGCAGGCCTTGATTACCCTGGAATTGGACCTGAGCATGCATATTTATATAAATCTGGTAGAGCAAAATATGTTGCAATTACTGATGATGAAGCAGTTGAAGCATTTAAATATTTATCTAAAAAGGAAGGTATTATTCCTGCAATTGAATCATCTCATGCAGTTGCTTATGCATTAAAGGTTGCACCAAAGATGTCTAAGGATAAGATTATTGTTATCAATATCTCTGGTAGAGGAGATAAGGATGTTGCTGCAATAGCTAGATATTTAGGAGAAGATATTCATGATTAATTTTAAAAATTATATAAATGGAAGAAAGGCTTTTGTACCATTTGTTACAGCCGGAGATCCAGATTTAGAAACAACTAAAAATGTAATAAAAGCTCTTATTAAAGCAGGCGCATCTTTAATTGAAATTGGTATTCCATTTTCTGATCCTATTGCTGAAGGAAATACAATTATGGAAGCTGATATAAGAGCTTTAGCAAGTGGAACTACAGTAGATAAGATATTTGAAATGGTTAAAGATTTAAGAAAAGAAAATGAAACATTTCCTTTAGTCTTTATGACTTATTTAAATCCTGTATTTTCTTATGGATATGATAAATTTTTTGAAAAATGCAAATTTGTAAATATTAAAGGAATAATTATCCCTGATATGCCTTATGAAGAAAAAGAAGAGGTTAAGGTTGTCGCATCAAAATATGATGTTGCAGTAATTTCATTAATTGCTCCAACATCAAATCAAAGAATTAAGATGATTGCAAGCGAGGCTGAAGGCTTTGTATATTTGGTATCATCACTTGGTGTAACAGGTGTTAGAGATAATATAACTACAGACGTTAATAGTATTGCAAAGGAAATAAAAAAATATACTGATATTCCTGTATGTGTAGGCTTTGGTATTAAAAATAAAGAAACAGCACTTAAGATGACTGATGTTGCAGATGGTGCAATAATTGGTTCAGCAATTGTTAATATAATTGCTAAATATGGTACTGATTCTCCAAAGTATGTATATGAGTTTGCAAAAGAGATTGTAGATGCTTTAAAAGCATAATAAAGAGAAGAATTATAACTTATAAGTTATAGTTCTTTCTTTTTTTTATTGTTTTTGCTATAATGAGTAAGATGAGGTGATATTGATGTTACTCATATTTTTGACTATTATATTATTCTTAGCAAGTGTTGCTTCAGGATATTTCTCATATTTCTTTTTATTTCAAAAAGAGAATACTCCTTTAGGAATAGCCTTTGCAGCAATTTTTGCTTTATTTTTCATTCTAGCGTTTATTACGCTTTCTGTTAAAATACAGCAAAAGCAAAGAAG
>JAILBI010000072.1 GCA_024681175.1 Acholeplasmatales bacterium | reverse complement strand
TAAATTGTTTACAAAAGAAATATTTTTAGAATATATAGATTATGAAACAGCAGAAGAAATTATCGGTACATATATTGAAGGAGATAATCATAAACCAAAATATAATTATTATGATTTCGAAAATATTAAGACTAAAACTCTTAAATTATTTACAGGTTATAAAACATGTTATTTCATTAATGATTGGGAATATAGCGATTTAGAAGAATTTGCATTAGATAGAGAAGATGAAGGTTTAATGAGTAGTCATTATGATTATAATCATGATGGATATGATAAAGTTATTGCAAATCCTACATATATTAAGAAATTACATGTTGAAAAGAATGTAAAAGAAATGTTTTTATATAATTTTGTTGTGAGTGAAATTTATTATGATGGCACCTTAAATGATTGGGTTAAAATTCAAAAAAATGGATTCCAATATATTAGAGATAAATTGTTTAATAAGCCACAATTTTATGAATTATATATTTTAGATTATGATGGTGATATCGAATTCTATGGAAATAGATATTCTAAAGTAGAAAATATCGTAATTGATAAGAGTGAAATTATTACATCACATTCTTTTTACAGTATGAAAGGAATTAAAACAGTCAACTTAAAAGGTGTAAAAATTGTAGAAAAAGATGCCTTTGACTATACTGATTTAGAAGAATTTTATATAACAAGTGAGATAGAAGTATTTAATTCAAACGTAAATTCATTAAATATTATTAATTATAACGATTGTATCTATGTTGGTGATTCTAAAAAGAAATGTATTGTTTTACTTGATTATAATTCTAATAATCCTGAATTTGTTGTTGATAATGAATGCAAGGTGATTAGAGGTACAATAAAAAATAAAGAATCAATAAAAAAAATAACCTTGGATAACACAAAAATTGTAGATATACCAAAAGAGTATTTTAATAATTGTGTAAATGTTAAAGAAGTATCATTACCTAAAACAATAAAAACAATTGGTTGGTGTGCATTTACTAATAATAACATAGAATACTTATATTTTGATGGGTCAATAGAAGAGTTTAATAAAATTATAATTGACTCAATTGGCTATGATCCTATTACAGAAAGACCAGAGGATGTTGGCTCGTCCCCATTAAAAGATAATACAAAATTATATTTGTTAGATGATAATGGTGATGTAATTCATAATGATAAGAAATATAAATTATATAAATAACATTTGGTGGTGATACCTTGTATTATTTTGAAAAAGCTTTAATTAGTTTAAAAAAAGGTAATAAAGAAGATTATAAAATAAATATAATTAATGGAATCAATAACTGTGAACCATATGCATATTATTTAGGTTATAATTATCCAATTGCAATTGATATGGATAAATATAATGAAATTTTAGACGAGAATAATGATTTTTCTAAAGCTGCTAAAGGTAAAATGATGATGCTTGATGGTAATTTAGATGGCCTTGAATTATTAAAAGAAAGTAATACAGGAATTGCTAAATATGAATTATATAAATATTATTTAGAACTAGATGATACAAAGAATGCGAAAATATATTTAGATGAGGCAATCAAATTGGAATTCTCTTTAGCATATTATGAATATGCATTTGACTTAAAAATGAATGGACCATTAACTAGATTTGAAATGAATGGAGAAAAATTCTTTGATATGTGTGATAAGGCTATATCATATGGATTTTTTGATGGCTATTATGCAAAGGCAAAATTATATGAAGAAGGCTTTTATATAGCAAAAGATGTAAATAAGGCAATAGAATTATATAAACAATTACCTGATTCAGAATATGCATATAGAAATATTGATTTAATTAGAGATTATTTTGAATTAGAAGATTATGACAATGCATATAAATTATGTATTGAATATATTGAAAGAGATGAAATGCTTAAAGCTATAGCGTCTCATTATTTATCTAAAATATATGAAAAGAAAGATTCTAAATATTATGATTTAATTAAAAGTTTAGTATATAAAAAATCATTGGTTACATCAATTCAATCTGAAACATACATTATAGAAATTGCTAAAAATTATTATGATTTAGGGAATAAATATATGGCAAGTGAGTATATAAGATTATTTAATCAATTGATTGAATATAATGATACATGTATTTCATTATTTGATAACTATGATGATTTAATTTATGAGTTTGAAGAATATAAAGGAAAGAAAGATAAAACAAATTATTATAAACTGGCTTATAAATTTAAAAATGAAGGAAATGATAAAGAGGCATATGAAGCTAGTTTAAATGGATTCTTTTGCGATCAAAAAGATTGCTATAATTTGTTAGCTGATTTTTATAATAAAGGATTAGTTGTTGAAAAAGATTTATATGTCGTTGATGCATTAGTTAAAGCAAGTAAGAATGTTTTGATTTTTAGAAAGAAAATTGATGTAGAAATATAATAAGATTTAAAGGGGGATTTTGATGGTTATAGATAGCTTAGAAAAATTATTAATTGAAATCCATAATTCTAAAAATGATTTTGAAGATATAGATTTTGATGATTCGTTTAAATTTGATGATTTCAAAAATTATTTAAAGCAAAATGAGAATAATTTAGATGCAATCACATTCTTAGGATTATGTCATAAGAGAGGATATTGCGTATCATATGATTTAGATAAAGCATTTAAATGTTTTTCTTATGCTTCTAATAGAGGTAATGCTAGAGCTAAATATCAGCTAAGCTTATTGTATACATATGTTGAGCATGATGAAGAAAAAGCTCTAGAATTTTTAGTTGATGCAGCAAAACTTAATGAACCTAAAGCAGAATATGATTTAGCTATACGTTTTTATGCTGGTATTTATATTGATAAGGATTTTGATAAATATAAGATTTTAATAGAACGAGCAGCGAATCATGGATCAATAGATGCAATGTATGATTTATTATTACAATATTTGAAAAATAATGATATCGATAAAATAAATAACTTATCTAAATTGATATTAGAAAAAAATGATTCTTTAAGTTTATTATTAAAATATTTAAATGAAAAAAGAATTATTAGTTTAGAAGATAACGAAATTGAAAATATCGATAAATCTATATATGGTGGTTTATATCAAATATTATTCAATGAATTAAAATTGACTTTAGATAAATTAGCTGATGAAGCTTCAATATTGCCTAAAACGATTAGAGATTACCGAGGATACGTTGGCATTGCTATTGAAAAAAGGCAACAAGAATTAAAAGATATGTTAGAAGACATAGATTGTTTTACGCTTTCTTTATCTATGCAAGATGCTGATGATTCATATAATGCTGCATTAGATGAAAAAAATTTAAATAATAAGAAGTTATTGTTTGAACAAGCATTATCATCATACGAAGAAGCTTATAAGCTTGGTGCGGATTATGTATTAGATAGAATAGAAGAAATAAAGAAAATTTTAAAATCATTATAATAACTGAGGTGATATTATCAAAAGAGTTGAAAGAGATTTACCTATTTGTTTTAATTGCAAATATTGTGAAAAAGGCTATAAAGAAGATAGTAAAAAGCTTTTTTGTAACAATATAAAATTTAAAGATAAATTTGTTGAATTTTTTAATATTTATAGTATTGCTCAGCCTAGATATTTATACGATAGTGTGCCTCAAAAGAATAAAGGTAAGCCAGTTAAGTATAAGGATACATGTAGATTTTTTAAATTAAACGATAATCCGTTTGAATTTAAAAAAATACATTATGAAGATTTAGAGTGAGATAAATTATTAAACTAATAATATTGATTTATAAATTATTGTATTGAAAGGTAAAAGTTGAAAATTATGGATGGTAAAGTATATATTTTTGTTTCTCACTCACATTTTGACATAGACAAAGTAAGAGTTATTAGGAATTATTTGGAGGATATTGGATGTGAACCAATCTTATTCTTTTTGAAAAGCAAAACGGATAAAAATGAGATTACTCAGCTTATTAAAGACGAAATTGATGCTAGACTTTGGTTTGTATATTGTCAATCTGAAAATTCTAAAAATTCAAATTGGGTAGCAACAGAACTAAAATATATAGAAGAAACAAATAAAAAGAATAATTTTACGATAGAATTAAATAGTGCTTTTGATAAGTATGGTGTATTACTTGATAGCGTAAAATCTGAAATTAGGAAACACTTAAATATCATAAAAAATAATCAAACAGTTTTTATTTCATATTCTCGAAAAGATGCAATCTTAGTTGATAGAATTAAAGAATATATGAATAAACTTGGTATTAATTTTAAAGATAGCATAAATGTTGCAAGTTTAGGCGAAAATTGGATGCAATCCATAACAAATGAAATTGTTTCATCTGAATACTTTTTGGTTTTTATTACTGAGAATTCTATTAGTAGTGAATGGATAAAAAAAGAAATTGATTATGCAATGTCAAACAACAAAAAAATATTACCAGTTGTTTTAGATTATAATATTTTTAATAAATTTAATTTCGAAGATTATTCATATAATTTAGCTCAAATATCTAGTTTCTTTTTTGATATTAATAACATTAATAAATCTTGTATTGATTTAATGTATTACATAATATCACTTCAAGAGTAAGGAGGATTATCTTATGACAACAATACATGAATTAATAAGAAAATGTAATCATTGTGGGTGTTTAAATAAGTATAATGTTGTAACATCTACAATTACATTTGATATGCCTGATTTAGATACAAGACCTGCACCTCTTAAAAGAGATATAATTAAATTTGGTATTGAACGTTGCAAAAACTGTAATTATGCAAGCAATAACATTGAAGAAAAAATTGAATTTGATGAAAATATTCTTGAAAGCGATAATTATAAAAAGGTATTAAATTCAAATTATCCAGAATTAGCAAAGAGCTATATATTGGCATCTATAATTAAAGAAAGTATTGATGATTACGTTAATGCTGCTATATTTATGTTAAATGCTTGTTGGGTATTAGATGATAATAAAATTGATGCTAAAAAATCAAGATTAGTTGCAGCAAAGTTATTTGAAAAGATAGATGACGAAGAAGTAACAAGACTTATAATAATTGATTTGTATAGAAGAGCTGAAGAATTTGATAAAGCAAGAGAAATCATAAAAAAATCTTATGGGTTAATTAAGGATGATTTTAATAAAAAAGTATTAAAATGTGAAGAAGTATTAGTTGATATTTATGATAGCGAATGTCACCCATGTTCTGAAATTGATAAATTTATTGGGGAATCAGGTATTGAAGAAGAAAAAGCTGATTCTATGGAAGAGGTTGAAAGAAAACTATTTAGTGATGATTCAAAAGAAAACATAAGATTATATAGTAATAAAGGTGTATTAGCTACATTTGAGCAAGTAGCATTAATTCCTCTAGAATTAAATGGAGAGAAAAATATTTATGCTATTTTACATCCGATAGATAGAATTGTAGAAGATGATGAAGCACTAGTTTTTCAGTTGATTGGTGAAGAGCATCTTGATGAGTTAAGTTTAATATATGGTGATGATATTATTGATAAAGTTTTCAATGAATATTATAGATTGGTAGAAGAGAATAATTCTTAAATGATTTATTTAAAAAAATTAGTATAACGTAACAAAGGAGTTGTTCCATCGTGATTATCTCAAGATGCAATGAAAAAATACTATATCCAAAGCGTAAAATAGGTGATATAGTATTAAGCTTAGAATATAAATATAGTGAATGCCATTCTGATAATGAAATATATTATTATAGTTCTAATCATCTATTAACTAAAAAATTAGAATATGATTTTTATTTTGAAGCAAGAAATAGGAAAACTAATAATCTAGAGGCAGCTATGCTTTGTTATTTTCCTGATTTTAGTGATATAACAAAACGTTTTGGAGCTAATGCCTTAATTGTTAATAAATTATCATTTAATAATGAAGAAGCTTTAAAAAAGATATTTTATTATATTAATTCTATAATTACTATTAATAAATTTATAAGTGAAGTATATATTTTAGATTTAGATGCTGAACAAAAGAATAATTTAAATAAAGTATTAAACTTATATGATATGCATAAAATGCATAATCAAAGATTTTTTTATAATTCCGATGAAGCCTTCAATATGAAGATATATGCCATTGGAATTAATTATGATAATAAACATCTAGAGGATTTAGCACTGTATATTAATGATAAACCAAGATATGCTTCATGCTCACATGAAGGCTTTTGTTATAATATAAAAAATGATTAAAACACTATAATGTAAGGAGAGAAAGAAAATGAATCATTGCACTGATAATCAATTTGAAGTTAAAGGAAAAGTTTCAATGGCGCCATGATTGAATCATCTTATTCAATCAATCTCACATAAAGAAACAGGAGATTTGATTGTTTATACTAATAGAATATTTTTATCTGAAGGTAAGTCTAATAGCCTTGTTGACTTTTGGTGTGACCACATTGTTAAAGAAGGAAGAAAGATGATAATTATTACACCTTCGATAGATGGTTGTAGAAAATTGAAAGAAAAAATTGATGATTTAAAGTTGGATTGTGTATCAGTATATTTGACAGAAATAATCACATCTAATTTTGTTATTGAAAAGAATAATGTGCTTTTTGGAGTTGAAAATCTTATTGAGCATAGCAAAACAAATAGTCCATCATTTACTATTAAAGATTCTAAATGTAGACGTTACTTTGTTGATTATGTAAAAGAAGTAATTAAAGAATCAAAGGCAATCGTTAGTCATGACTTTGAAGATTTAGTATTAAATTAATATAACCATATGTTGTATGTATCCGAACCAAATTTAAGAAAATGGCTTAATACCGTAAAGGGGTTCGGGGTGTTACCTCGAATGGTTCACCATCTTAATAATTCAAGTCTTAGATTATGTCTAAGACTTTTATTTTTGCCACTTTTTTCTCTAAAACTATTATTTTTAAATTATTTAATGAAATGAAAAGGTTATCATAATTATATAAAATTATATAATTTGAAAATATTTTCTTTTATAGTATAATAATATAAAGAGAGTAAATCGATAAAAAAGAGAATAAAGATTTAGTGGTGATTATATGAGAAATAAAAGACTTATTTCAAAATATATGGAATTGTACAATATATTAATATCAACTCTTAATATCAAAACTAAGACAATATCATTGTTTGATGGTTATGATACAGTTGACTATAATTATAAAGAATTTTTCCTATATATTGCAAAAAAATACAATTTAATAAATGATTTTGTTGATAAGTCTATAATTATATTAGACTCTATTGACTCTTCTAAAGATACATTAGAAATAGATGCAGAATATAAAAATGTAGATGGTCATTCTGTTAATTTTATTTATGATATCGTTAAATTAGAAGAAGATGAATATTTATTATCAATTAAAGAAGTAAAAGATGATGTCGTTGAATCAGCTGATAATATGACTAAAGCTAAGCCTAAGTCATATATAGACAATAGAGCTAAAAACGATATGTTAACTAAAACACCATTCTCTATTATTTTTGTCGATATAGATAATTTTAAATATATTAATGAAACTTACGGTAATATTGTCGGTGATATGGTATTAATTGAATTAGTATCAGCTGCTAAGAACTTCTTAGGTGTAAATGGTGCTATTTCAAGAGTGGGTGGAGACAGATTTTTAATCATTGCTGAAATAGATGATAATTATGATATAGTTCATGATTATTTATTTACTTTAAAACAAGCATTACAAGATTTACCTACTTGTAAATCAAGAGGTATATCTATTACAGTTACTTTAAGTAGTGCTAGTTTCCCTGAAGATGGAGAATATGAATTATTATTAAGGAAATGTGAAAAAGCCCTTATAAGAGGCAAAAATAAGGGTAGAGACTGTTTTATTATGTACCTTGAGGAAAAATGTGGTAAGGTTACATTAGACGATAAAATAGACGATAAAGTAGTAAAGATTGACAATGTATCAACTAAAAATGACGTATATTCAGTTATAACAGATATAAGTCAATTATTAGGTGATGAAAAGAATTTTGATGAAGCACTTAATAAAGTTATAAGTATAGTTGGTGGATATTTTTATGTCGATAGAGTATCTATAGCAAGACTTAATGTTAAATCACATAGAATAAGAAATCACGTTGTTTGGTACAATCCGAAGATTAGTGTTAAGCATACAGTATACTGTATTGATAAAATAATACCTGATTGGGGTAAAGCCTTAGGTGCTAAAAATTATGTTAGAATTGATGATAGAAATGCGCTGGAAGACAATCATCCACTTAAAGAAATATTAGAAGTAGATCATACTACAGCTTCTATAGCCTTTGAACTTATGTTAAATGGTATATCATATGGATTAATTAGATATGATATGACAACAGGTATAAGACATTGGACTATGGATAATTTCCAAGCTTTAATGTTGATATCACAATTGATATCTACAGCTTTACAAAAGAATTATTTAAAAGATATTAATTATAGAACATTATATTTTGATTCTAAATTTAATTGTTACAACTACGCTAAGATGTTTAGTGATGCCAGTGATCAAATAGTTATCAACAATGTTGTCAGATATTCAATTGTTGAAATTGATATCAGAAATATTTTAACCTTAAAAAGAATCATTGGTGATAAAAAGATGTATGAATTAGTTAAGACAATGGTTTCTGTATTTGAACTTGATAGAAGTGTCATTTATGGTAAACATCCTAATGGACCATTTGTCTTATTCATTGAAGGACATAATACAGGCTTTATATCTATGTTAATGAATAGATTAAAGATGGACGTAGATGAATTCTCTAAGAAGAACAATTTCCATAAATTATCACTTCAAATTGGTATATTCTTAGCTAATTCTTTAACAGATACTTTAAATGATGCAATGACTAATGCTAATATCACAAGAATGTTTAATAAGACAGAAGACTTATTATATTATTCTGATGATGTAAAAGCTCAATTATTATTTAGAACTGAAATGATTTTAAGAATTGATGAAGCTTTAAATAATGATGAATTCTTGTTATATCTTCAACCAAAGATTTCAACTAAAGATGGTAAGCTTATAGGTGCAGAAGCACTTACTAGATGGAATTATAAACATGAAAAGATGTTATTCCCAGATCAGTTTATTCCTGTGTTTGAACAAGAAGGAGTAATTGAAAAATTAGATTATAGTGTATTTGAAAATGTATGTAAATACCAAAGGAATATAATCGATGAAGGCTTAAAACCTGTACCTATTTCTGTAAATGTATCAAGATATGTTGAAGATTTCAATGAATATATTGATAGAATTGAATTTATTAGAAATAAATATGATATTGATTCTAAATTAATTGAAATAGAAATAACTGAAGGTATGTATTTTGAAAATTTATTAACTATATCTCAATTTATAGAAGATTTACATGATCATGGTTATAAAGTATCAATGGATGATTTTGGTTCTGGATATTCTAATTTAGTTTCAATGGCTAAGCTTCATTTTGATATTATTAAATTCGATAAGAGTTTCTGTTTAGATTTAGATAATAATAATGTTAAGATTATGCTTGATAAATTAATTAATTTAATTAAGCTTATGAAGATGTCAACTATTTGTGAAGGTGTTGAAACAAAAGAAAACGTTGAATACCTTACTAGTATTGGCTGTGAAGCAATACAAGGTTATTATTTTTCTAAACCAATTCCTTGGAAAGAATTTAAAGATAAATATGTCATAAAATAAAAAAGATTCCTACTTATGAAAGTAGGAATTTTTCTTATGTTAAATTATTCTATGTCTACTGGTTTTTCAGCTTCTTCAACTTCGGCTTCTTCAGTAGAAGTAGATTCATTTGTTTCTTCTTTAGCAGTAGCTTTTAAAGCTTCTGGTTCATCTTTTTTAAGATGAGTAATGATATTTGTTATAATACCTAAAATTAATGCACAAGCAACTGTTGTGATATCAACTTTACCAAATGATACAACTAAACCACCAACACCGATGATTAGAATTACTGATACAACGAATAGATTTCTGTTGTCGCCTAAATCTGTACTTTGAATCATTTTTAAACCTGATACAGCTATAAAACCATATAATACGATACATACGCCACCCATTACACAATTAGGAATTGATGCAAGAAGTGCAATAAATGGTGCGACAAATGATAATACTATACATAAAAGAGCTGTCACAAAGATTGTAATAATTGATGCATTTCTAGAAATGGCAACACAACCAACTGATTCACCATATGTTGTGTTAGGACAACCACCGAAGAATGCACCTACCATAGAACCAACACCATCACCTAATAATGTATTAGATAAACCTGGATCTTCAAGTAAATCATGGTCGATAATAGTTGATAAGTTCTTGTGGTCTGCGATATGTTCAGCAAAGCATACAAACGCAACTGGAATATATGCTACAGCTATAGTACCAAAATATGAGAAGAAGTCTTTAGCACCATCAAATTTATCAAAAGCTCCAAAGGCTTTAACGAATGTGAACTTAGGATACCATTGTAAATCATTAAAGATTTTGAAATCAATTACCTTTAGTGCATCCTTATCTAAAACATTTGAAAATAATGTAAATATAGTAGCTACTAAATATCCTGCTAAAATACCAATAATAAATGGAATAGCTTTTAAGAATTTTTTACCAAATACAGAAATGATAATTGTTACAAACATTGTAACTAAACCACAGATTAAGCATACGTATACAGAAGTATTTGCTTGAGCCTTTTGTAAATCACCAATTGCATTTCCTGCAAGTGATAAACCTATGATAGCAACTGTAGGTCCAATTACTACAGCAGGCATAATTTTGTTAATCCAGCCTGTTCCGGCAAATTTAATAATAATTGCTAAAAGTACATAAACTAAACCTGCAAGTATAGCACCTATTATTAAACCTATATAACCGATACTCATAGAAGCGGCACCCGTAAATGCTGTTGTCATACTACCTAAGAAGGCAAATGATGAACCTAAGAATACTGGGCTTTTAAATTTAGTAAATAATAAGTAAACAAGTGTACCACATCCCGCACCAAATAAAGCTGCGGATTGGCTTAGACTAGCTCCTGTACCATTATTTATTATAACTGGTACTACAATAGTTGCGGCAAGAATTGCCAAAAGCTGTTGGAATGAAAAGACAATGATTTTAAAAAATGGCGGCTTGTCTTTTACATCATACAATAATTTTTGCATTGTTTTTTGTTCTCCTTTGTTATATTTTCTAAATTATATTATACAATATTTTTTATTTTTATTTATATAAAAATTATAAGAAAATAAAAAAAGATGTTATAATCGTATTAAGAAAGCTGGTGAACGATATGAAAAGCGAAGAAAAAAAGATGACACTTGAAGAATATCAAGAAAAATATTCTAAACCAGAAAACCTAAAAGCTGCTAAAGGCTTTTTAGTATTATTTACTTTAACAATAGGAGTAATAATTTTTACTTGTTTATTTTTTATAGTATTAAAATTATATGATATTCATAAATATGCAGGTTATGCTGGTACAGGAGTAGGAGTAATATTATTTATAGTATTATATATAGTTCCTGTAGTTAAAATTAATAGTTTAAAATCATTTGTGACAAATGTAGATTCAAACAATGCAAAAAAAGCTCAAAAATATAATAAGAAGTTACGTAACGATATCGCAGATAAAATGATTGATATAACTAGTAAAACTGAAGGTATATCATTTTATGATGCAGATAAGATTGGTAAACTTGCAATTGCAAGAAACACAAACAATAACGAAGAAGTAAAAACATTATTGACTGATATTTATAAAACAGATGTTAAAAAGTCAGCTAATAGGATGATTAGAAATTGTGCTGCTAAAATTGGTATTTCAACAGCTTTATCTCAATCTGAAAAATTAGATACATTATTTGTTGTAGTATATGAATTAAAATTAATTAAAGACATAGTATTCTTATATGGATATAGACCAAGTGATGCTAAGATGGCTAAAATTTATAAAACTGTAATTACAAATTCAATTACAGCTTATGGTTTAAATACTGCATCATCTAAAATATCTACAGGAGTTGCCAAAAAGATTGGCAAGGCAGCTGATGGTATTCCATTTGTTGGTAGTGCAGTAGGAGCTTTAATTGATTCATCAATTCAAGGTGCTATAAATTCATCATTTACAGTTATATTAGGTTTCCAAACTAAAAAATATCTAATTAAAGAATATAAACTTCAAGATTTATTAGATAATATTGATCTTGAAGAAAATGATGAAGAAGAACAAAAAGAATTGATAGAAGAAATAGAAAAAGAGTCAAAGCCTATAAAAGAAAAGAAAAAATTAATAGCTCAAGAAGCATAAAAAAAGGAGGAAATTATTTTTCCTCTTTTTCTTCGTCTTCTTCATCTTCATTAAGTGTATAAAGTGGAAGTACTTTTTCACCTAATTCTTCAGGCTTATACATCTTATCGACATACATGATACCATCTAGATGATCATATTCGTGTTGGAATACAATTGCAGGATATCCTTCAAGTTCCATCTTTACGTGCTTAACTCTATTTGTTTTCATATCTAATTGAACAAATTTAACTAAAATCTTATAAGCACGAGGTGTAACTAAACCTTCAGTGTCTCTATCAACTGATAAACAGCCCTCACCACCAGGTAAATAAACCAACAAATCACTTTTTCCTATAATCTCAGGATTAATTACACAGTAACAATATTTAGTCCTTTTTTCGTCTAAAAAATCGTTGGCGTTCATCGCGAACATTCTTTTTGCAACTCCAACTTGTGGGGCAGCGATACCAACACCTGGTCTTATTTTATATTGTTCAACTAATTCTTCATTTTCGCTTATTACTACATATTCATATAAGCTTTTAGCACAAGCTAGGTCATCGCGAGTTAAAGGTAGGCTTACCTTTTTACATTTTTCTCTTAATACCTCTGCGCCTTCTTTTTTAATATCACATTCATAATACATAAATATCACCAAAATGATTATATCATATATTTTAATAAATTATTATTAATTATTTTTTTTAATGTGTTAAAATGATATAGGAGTGTAATTATGAATGTGATATTAAAAAAGAAGGCGCAGAGGTATTAAGAGAAAAATGTAAAAAGGTAAGCCTACCTTTAACTCGCGATGAC